>JBDHIK010000183.1:0-3979 GCA_039587475.1 Gemmatimonadota bacterium
TCTCCCGGCAGAACACGTTGGCCCAGATCGGTCAGATGGCGGCGGTGGTTGCCCACGAGGTGAGGAACCCTCTGGCCGGCATCGCCGGCGCGGTTCAGATCATCGGCCGCCGATTGCCCGATGACAGCTCCGAGCGGGAGATCATGGACGGCATCCTCACGCGAATCGACGAGCTCAACGCGAAGATCGAGGACTTACTGTCCTATTCGCGCCCGCGGCCACCCCAGTTCCAGCTGGTTCCGGTTGCCGAGATCGTCCGCGAGCTCCTCGAGTTTCTCTCCGCGGACCCGACCCTCGACGGAATCGAGGTCGTGACCGAGGTGGAGGAGGCCGATATCGAGGCCGACCCGGCCCTGCTGCGTGAGCTGCTGGCGAACGTCATTCTCAACGCCGGCCAAGCGCTGTCGGGGCGGGGCCGTATCTCCATCCGCGGACGTACCCGCGGAGACGACTACCGGGTCGAGATCGGGGACGACGGTCCCGGAATGTCCGACGAGGTGCGTAGACGCGTACTGGAGCCGTTCTACAGTACGCGCCACAGCGGCACGGGGCTGGGTCTCGCCATTGCCGATCGAATCGCGTCGGCCCACGGTGGCCGCTTGCGCGTCTCCTCGACCCCCGGCGAGGGCACCGCCATCACCGTGACCGTGCCTCGCGCTCATCCGCAGGCGGACTAGGCTTCCGGCGCCCCCTCGCGGGTGTCACGGACGACGAGTACCGGACACGAGGCCCGCCGGAGCACTCGCTCGGTGGTTGAGCCCAGAATCGCGTGCGACAGGAAGCCCCGGCCGTGGGTGGCCATCACGATCATGTCCACGCCCAACTCCTCCGCCGTCTCGACGATGGCCTGATAAGGCACGCCTTCCGCCAGCCGCCACTGCACCTGCGTTCCGTCGCCGAAGGCCTCCTTGGCCAGTAGCTCGAGCTTGCTGCGCGACTGCTCCTCGTGCTTGCGCCGGATGTCGTCCAGCGCCACGGGCACGTACTCCACGTAGAGCGGCAGCACGCCGTCGTCGATGACGTGCAGCAGCGTCACTTCCGCGTCGAACCTCTTCGCCAGCTCGCGAGCCGGCTCGAGAGCGACCGCTGCGGTGGGCGAGAAATCGGTGGTCACGAGAATCTTGCGGATCGGTTCCATCGGCGGCTCCTTCCACATATTTCGGTTGCACGCTCGGTGCCACCGCCAGGATTGGTTTTCGGACCGTTTTCGGCGTCCCCGGCGGGGCGAATCCCCCAAGGTGCGCGCAATGACCCAAAGGGGGCTTTTGGACCCACCAGGGGTCATTTCCCCCACCGTCGGAGAACGAGACACCCTGCTGATTCCCATTTTTCTAAGGATTTGGCACTTATGGACCTGGCACGTGGGATGCAACCCGTCGGACCCACGAGGGAGGAAATCTCATGGCCATGGAAATCAGCGCAACTTGTGACTACGCCATTCGGGCGATGATCGACCTGGGGTCGCTACCGGAGGAGGTGCCGGCGCTGCGAAGCCAGGTGGCCGAGCGCCAGGGGATCCCGCCCAGCTACATGGCGAAGATCCTGCGGCGTCTGGTGCAGGCCGGGCTGTTGAATTCAACACGCGGCACACATGGCGGCTTCACGCTGGCGAGGCCGGCGGAGAGCATCTCCTTGCTCGACATCGTGGAGTCGATCGACGGCGCCGTACTACCGGCTCCATGTACCAATCACGACACGGGGTGTCGTTGGGCCGACAACTGCCCTGGTGCCCTCTGGTGGCCCGAGATCCAACTCAAGGTCCGCGCGGCCCTCGGCGAGGTCACCCTGGAGAGTCTCCTCACCAGCCGCCGGAAGTCGGGACGGATCGCGGTGCAAGGCCACAACGGCTGCCAGGTCGTTACCGGCATCGCCGGAGGCTAGCCGGCCACTAGCTGCCCTGGTCGCCGCCGAGCTCGTACTTCTTGATGCGATAACGCAGCGTGTCGCGGGATATGCCGAGGAGCTTGGCGGCCCGCACCTGGTTTCCGCCGGAGGCATCCAGCGCCTGGCGGATGGCGGCTCGCTCGAGCTCATCGAGGCTCAACCGTCCCACCGGCAGCCGCCTGCCGACCTCCGGGGCGCCGTCGTCGCCGCTCGGCTCCGCTGTCTTGCGAAAGGTCGGTAGGTCGCCGGCGTCGATGACGTGCTTGTCCTCGAGGATCATCACACGCTCGATCACGTTGCGGAGCTCGCGCACGTTACCGGGCCAATCGTGCGCGAGAAGAAGCGCGATCGCGGCCGGCGTCAAGCCCTCTGTCTCCCGACGCAGCTCGCGGTTGAATTCGTCCAGGAAGTGCTGGGCCAGGGCAGGAATGTCCTCTTGCCGCTCTCGCAGGGGCGGGATCCGGATCGGGATGACCTCCAACCGATAGTAGAGGTCCTGACGGAAGCGGCCGTCGTGCACGTCCTGGTCCAGATCGCGATTGGTGGCGGCGATGATCCGCACATCCACCTTGATGTCCCGGGTTCCACCGACCCGCTTGAAGCTTTTCTCCTCGAGAAAACGCAGGAGTTTTGCCTGCATGGCGGGCCCCATCTCCCCGATCTCGTCGAGAAACGCGGTGCCTCCCGCCGCCACTTCCAGCAGGCCTTTCTTCTGGGTCTTCGCATCGGTGAAGGCGCCACGCTCGTGACCGAACAGCTCACTTTCCAGCAGGGATTCCGTGAGTGCGGAGCAGGTGATGTTGACGAACGGCGCGTCCCTGCGTGGGCTGGCGTAGTGAATCGCTTTGGCCACGACGTTCTTGCCGGTGCCGCTCTCCCCTTCCAGCAAGACGGTAGTGGCCGGAGAGGCACAGATCTTCTCCACCATGGCCAGCACTTCCGCCATCGCCGGCGATGTCCCCACGATCTTGAACTTGCCGAACTGGTCCTGGCGCTCGGCGCGCAGTCGGCGCACCTCCCGCCGCAGGCGGGTCGTCTCCAGCGCCTTGGCGGCGACCACCACCATTTCGTCCGGACGCACCGGTTTGGTCAGGTAGTCGTAGGCGCCGAGCTTCATGGCCTGCACCGCATCCTCGACGGTGCCGAAGGCGGTCATCATCACGACGCAAACATCGGGATTGTCGGCGTGGATCCGTTCCAGGACCTGCAGCCCGGTGGTGTCCGGCAGCCGGTGGTCGAGGAAGACCAGATCCCAGTCGTCCTGAGCCAGTGCGGCCAGCGCCTCTTTCCCGGAGCCGGCTTCCCCCACCGTGTAGCCCTCTTCTTCGAGGCCGCTGCGGAGGGACCACCGGATCAGCTGCTCGTCATCGACGACGAGCACGCGCTCATTCTTCATCAATGGACCCGTCGGATGGTGGACCAGATGTCTTGCAGGCCGCGATAGTAGCATCGCGATCAAATGGGGCAGGAAGCATGCCAGGTGAAACCGCCGGAGTTCCGCGCTCTGCAGACCTTTTCGCGTGTGAGATGCCCCTGCCTTGGGTCGTATCGCGCAGCATCGAGGTCGGGTCTTGATCCTTGTTTTTCGGACCCCTGCAATTTAGTGACAGAAATCTGGCGCACCTGGCCTATACTGCCCCGGCATGGTTGCCGGAGTCGGAAGCGGAGGGGCTTTGCGGGTCCGGCCAAGCAAGGTTGAGGGGGTGGCGGGGTCCACGAGAAGAATCGGGTCCCCTTCTCGTGTTCGCCGCCGCCCCTGATCCGTTGCTCCGATCCCTTGCTTCGCGGCTCGCGGTCCTGACGAGCCCGTACCCGATTCGACAGTCCGTGTAATAGCTACATCACCGTCCCGACCATCGGGGCGCCTCGCAATCGCTCCTCGCGTCTGGATTGTCGGCGATGTCAGGCTATTCAAGTTCCTTTTTCATTGAAATTTTCAACTTTTTCCTGGTTCCGGTGACCGGAACGCCGTTTGCTCTGTCCCGAGCTTCGGACGTGCCGTGAGAGAACGACCAGCCTGGGTCGATGAGGGACCATGGAACGACTCTGTCGCACCAGCGCCTTGCTGCTAGCAACGCTGCTTCTCTCGCATTCC
>JBDHIK010000050.1:0-18366 GCA_039587475.1 Gemmatimonadota bacterium
GCAGTTCGTTGGACTTGCCGATGACGAAGGTGCTGAACGTGTAGCGCTCGTTGAGGGGTTTGGCGCCGGCGCTCGCGACCGACTGCCGCGGCCCCTCGGTCGTCCCCGGGGGTGCCACGAAGAAGTCCATCTGTGGGCGCTGCCGTTGATCCTCGTGGACCCGGAACAGTACACGCGCGCCGCTGCCGAGTATGGGCTCGGCCAAGGTGGATAGGAGGGCGGCGTGCTTGGTCTCGTTCCACTCGACCGCAAACTGGTCGGGCGCGCCAACGATGAGACGCTTCTCATCGAGGGCCACCGCTTCGGTGGGTTCGAGCCAGGTCCGGATCGCGTGATCAGGGATCTCCTGACGCGCGTTCTCGAGGATGCGCCTCCATGCTTCTTTGGCAGTCAGCTGCATCGATTCCCGAAATTTATCTTGGGGTTCTTCCAAGGGCGGGCGGGATAGTACGGGTCCGATGTGGAAAAGTCAACCTTGACCGTAAGACGTTTCCTTGGGTAGCTTCCCTGGCTCATTGGAGGCAAGGATTTATGAAACCGACGTACCGGCCGCGCAACCGGCGGCGTGTAAATAAGCACGGTTTTCGAGCCCGGATGGCCACTCGCTGGGGCCGGGCCATTCTGTCCCGACGCCGCAAGAAGGGGCGCCGGCGCCTGACCGTGGGGCACCCCTCCAAGCACGGAGGGTACTGACGCCAGCTGCGCGGTTTGAGCGCGCCGCACGGCTGAGGCAGGCGACCGACATACGGCGCCTGCTCAAGCAGGGGCGGCGGCGGCGGCGGCGCTACCTTGAGTTTGTCTGGACCGAAAGCACGGTGGGCCACGCCCGGATGGGGCTGATTGTTCCCAAGTTCCATCACACGGCGGTGGCCCGCAATCGTTTGAGGCGTCGGGTCCGGGAGATGTGGCGGACCGAGATACAGTCGGACCAGGGGAACCTCGATCTCGTCATCCGCGCCCGGCGCGAGGCCTACGACGCCCCTCAGGTGGCACTCAAGGCCGAACTTCTTCAGTGGCGCGACGCTGTTCGAACAGCCGGTTGAACGATGCGCGTTGTCCTGCAACTACCCAGGAACATTCTCATTGGCCTCATCCGTGGCTACCAAAGATTCGTATCCCCGGCCCTGCCGGCGAGTTGCCGGTTCCACCCCTCGTGTTCCGAGTACACGCGCCAGGCCGTGGCCCGGCACGGGGCCCTGCGCGGAACCTGGTTGGGGACCAAGCGCCTCCTGCGGTGCCACCCCTTCAATCCCGGCGGGTATGATCCCGTTCCGTAACAGCCTGAAGTAGGCCATGGATCGTCGCTTCCTGCTAGCCATGGCCCTGATCATGGCCATCCTCCTCGGGCCGGGTCTGTTCCGCGATCCGCCGCCTCCGGACACCGGGGTGGACCTCGACACTCTCGCCACCATCGAGCCTGAGCCGATTGCGGCTCCCTCGCAGGCACCGGCCCTCGAGGTCCCGACAACGGACACGGTCCCGGCAATCGACGTCGACACGGTCGTGGTCACCTCGGACCTGTACCGATTCGTCGTGAGCACCCGGGGTGGGCGCCTGATCAGCGCCGTCCTCAGCCGCTACAACTACACCATCGAGGGCCGCCAGGACGAGCACGTCGAGCTGTTCCACCCCAACGGGGACTTCCTGGCGCCCCGTCTACTGGTCGGTCGCGACACCGTCTTCCTCGACGACTGGGTGTTCACGCCGTCAGCCCGGCAGCTGACCGTCGACCGACCCGTGGAGTTGATTCTCCGTGGGGCCGGACAGGGACTGGCCGTCGAACTCCGGTACCGGTTCATACCGGAGACCTACTACGTCGAAGTTTCGGGAGCGGTCACAGGCCTTGGGCCCAATGGTGGGCTGCTCCTGATCGGCATGGGTCCGGGTGTGGCGAATACGGAGAAGAACAGCTCCGAGAACAAGCGCAACATGGGCTTCGTGACCCGGAACGGCGGCAGCAACCTCACCAGGTTCTCCAGTTTGGATCCCGGGGAATCCGTCACGGAATCGGGCCCGTTTCAATGGGTGGCGGTCAAATCGAAGTACTTCGTCACAGCCGTGCTGGCGACCCACGATGGCGCCGTGCCTCTGAGCGGCGTCACCGCGAGCGTAGCGGCGGATGCGCCGAAAGACCCGGAAACGGCAGCGCTCTGGACCAGCCTGCCCGTCGCATCTGACGGCGCCTACCAATTCACAGGTTATGCCGGGCCGATGGAGTACCCGCGGCTCAAGGCCATCGGCCACGGGTTCGACGACGTGAACCCTTACGGATGGCCCGGGCTCCGGACCCTGATCCGTCCGGTGGCGGTCGCGGCCCGCTGGATCCTGGTCTGGATGCATGAAACGCTGAACCTGCACTATGGTGTCGTGCTCATCCTGTTCGGCGTCCTGATCCGGGTGGTGCTGTGGCCGCTGAACCAGAAGGCCATGCGAGCCAGCCTGCGAATGCAGGCGGTCCAGCCACTCATGAAGGAACTGCAGGACAAGTACAAGGACCAGCCCGAGAAGCTCCAGAAGGAGATGTTCAAGCTCTACAAGGAGCACAACGTCAACCCGCTGGGCGGCTGTTGGCCCATGCTGTTGCCGTTTCCAGTGCTGATTGCGCTGTTCTTCGTGTTCCAGAACACCATCGAGTTGCGCGGGGTCTCCTTCATGTGGCTACCGGACCTGGCCCAGCCGGATCCGCTGTATGTCATCCCGCTCCTGATGGGCGTCTCGATGTTCTTTGTCAGCAAGGTGGGCCAGATGGGGATGGAGCCCAACCCGCAGATGAAGATGATGCTATACGTCATGCCGGTGATGATGACGGTGCTGTTCGCCAACTTCGCCTCGGGCCTCAACCTGTATTACACGGTGCAGAATCTCGTCAGCATTCCCCAACAGTTCTGGATTGCCCAGGAACGACTCAAGGCCAACCCGCCCAAGAAGGCCCAGCCGACCGAGGCGCCACCGGCCGATGATGGCCCGGGACACCCGGCCCGCCCCAAGCAAAAGAAGCGCAAGAAGCGCAAGTAAGGCAGTTCCAGGCCGCCCGTCGCGCCAAATGGGCCGGGTCCCTGGTGGCCCGGCCAGTTAATTTCCCTCATGCTCTCCGATGTCATCGTCGCCTTGGCCACCCCACCGGGGCGCTCGGCTCTGGCTGTGGTCAGGGTGAGTGGGGCCGGCGCCTTTGAGGTGGCCGGCAGGGTCATCGTAGACTTCTCCGCGGAGCCGCCGCGGCAAGCGGTCCTGGCCCAGTTTCATGACGGCGGCCAGGCTGTCGACCGGGGCATCTACATCGCCTACCAAGGGCCCCAGAGCTACACCGGCGAAGACGTGATCGAACTGATCTGCCACGGGGGTATGGCCACTGGTGCCCGGGTGGTGTCGGCCCTCGAAGGTGCCGGCGCCCGACCGGCCGTTCCCGGGGAGTTCACGCGCCGCGCCGTTCTGAACGGCAAATTGGACTTGATCCAGGCCGAGGCCATCAGCGATCTGATCGATGCCACGGCCCCAGTCCAGGCGCGGGCCGCATTGCACCAACTCGATGGCGGACTGTCACGACGGCTGGGGGCGTTGCGAGAAGATCTCCTCGTCTTGGCGGCCCAACTCAACTACGATGTCGACTTCCCCGAGGAGGATGACCCTCCGGTGGCACGGTCCCTCGTGGTCGAGCGGCTGCATGCCATCCAGAGCGCCATCGATCTGCTGGTGCGAACCGCACCAGCAGGTGCCCGCCTGCGAGAAGGCGCCCTGGTGGTGCTCGCCGGCCGCCCCAATGTCGGAAAATCGTCCCTGTTCAACGCCCTTCTGGGATCGGAGCGGGCCATCGTCACCGAGACTCCCGGCACGACGCGGGACGCCATCGAGGCTGGGACCGATTTCGCGGGCTGGCCCGTTCGGCTCATCGACACGGCCGGTCTGCGTCCACGAGCCGGGCGGATCGAGCGCCTGGGAATCGAAGTCAGCGAACGCTACCTCGAGGCCGCCGACGTCGTGTTGCTCTGCGTCGAGTCGGGTCGCGATCTCCTGCCGGATGAAGCCGCCATGCTCGACGGCGACTCGATCGAAGGGGGACGCGTACTGCTGGTCCGGACCAAAGCCGACCTGGTCGAACACCACGACTCAAGTCCAGGCACCCAGGTGTCGAGTTTCAGCGCTGAGGGGCTCGACCGTCTCAGAGAGCTGATCGCTGAGGCGTCGTTCGGCCTGGCGGAGCTTCAGGGCGGGATCGAACCGGTTCTGACCAGGACCCGGCACCGTCAGGCCCTGGTTGCGGCGGCGAACGAACTCGCCCAGGCCGATGAAGTCCTCACCGGTGACGGAGAGACGGTCTTGGCGACCCATCACCTGCAACAGGCCATTCACGGTCTCGACGCTCTGATCGGAGCGGTGGATGTCGAAGATGTCCTCGACCGCGTGTTCAGTACCTTCTGCGTGGGGAAATGACCTTCCCGGAGAAGGAGCGCGTTCCCGCAACGACCGCTACATTCTCGCACCACTTCATCGAGGAATTGGCGTGACGGCAATCCAATGGCATGGCGGCCTCGAGGCCGCGGCGGAGTTGGCCCGGGAATCCGGGCGACCCATCCTCATCCAGTTCGAAGCCCCCGGATGACTGGGCTGCCACGCCCTGGATACCGTGACGTATCCCCGACCCGAAGTACAGGAATCCCTGACGGCCTTTGAGCTGGTGCGGGTCAGTCTGGCAGATCGGGACGCTGAGGCCCGATCGCTCATCAAGCGATACCGGACCCTCTGGTCGCCGGGTTTCGTCCTGCTGGACCACAACGAGACGGAACTACGGCGCTTCCTGGGGTTCCAGCCCCCGCGCGACCTCATGGCCGAGCTGTCCGTAGGCCTCGGGCAAGTCCACTTGCTGCATCGCCGGCCGGACGAGGCCTACACGCTGTGGCGGTCGGTGGCGGACCTGGACCCGGCTGCCCCGGTGTCGGCCGAGGCGCTCTATTGGTCGGGCATCGCTCTGTTCGTCCGGGACGGCAAGCCGGTCGACTGGCTGCGCGAGTACTGGGCCGAACTGGGGGAACGGTTCCCCGGGAGCCGGTGGTGGACCCATGCCGACGTCTGGCCGGGGGGCAACTGGGAGTCGTTTCGGAGGGGCCCTGCGGGCTAGGCGGTGCGGATGCCGCGCGCGACCTCGTCCGCCTGCTGCAAGTCGGCGGACGAGGCCCTGAGAGCGTGCGCCACGCCGCGTTCCTGCACCATGGCGCCGGCCATGCGATGACCGAGGTAATACCCGGCTCGTTCCGGAATCACGCGGCCGCCGACCAGGCGCGACGCCGGACTCATCCCCCCGGTCAGGTAACGCAGTTGCAGGCCGAGTCCTGTTCGCTCGAGGACCGGCTCGGTTGAGCGTCGCAAAAAAGCCTCCAGTTCCCGGAGGCGATGATACTGGCGGCGCGCGTAGCCGAAGTAATCTGAAGGATCGAACCCGGGCGCGACGGCCTGGGATGCATGAACGGCGAGCCCTTCGTTGAACAGCAACTCACGGAGCGGGATGCGGCTACCGGCTGCCCAGACGTCGTAGTACCCCCCAGCGTTCTCGATGAGGGTGCGGTGGGCGCTGACACTCGAAGGCGAGGTGTAGCGCACCGCGTGCGCCAGCTCATGCGCCAACCACAGTGGAATGAGCGTTGGGCTCAGACCAAGACCATAGGACTCGGGGTTGGCGCGTCCGGTGAAATGCTCCAGGCAAATGAAGGCAATGCCACGCCCGTTGACGACCAGTTCACCGGCGTTGGCCGCGCCGACGCCGACCATCAGGTAGGTGTCGGTGGGTCGGTCGATTTCGAGGATGTCTTCCGCGCGCGCCAGGGTGGTTTCCACCATCGTTGCGAGATCGACGCTCTCGAGCAGGACCTTGAGGTCTGTCCGGTCGGCGCCGAGCGTTCGCTCGATGACTTCCTCCCCCTGTGGGCTGTCGGGGTCGAGGACGTAGTTGCGCCAATACGCGCCGAGAATGGCGCGATGGGAATCGAGATAGGTGCGGTAGGCCGTGCGCCGATCAGGTGCCTTGAGGACGGCGAGAAAGTCGGGGACGAGATTGATCAGCACGGGACAGAATACGAAAGGTCACGGTGCCAGGTCAATAGACTTGTTTTGCGGGAGGGGTTGTCCGTCTAGTGGTCGTGCCGCTGTCGTGTCGACACGTCGTTCAGAAAATCACGTTCCGCCTCGGTCAGACTCTCCATGCCCTCGGCGCTGATCTTGTCGAGTACGCGGTCGATCTCCACCGCCACGGCGTCCTTCTCGACGCGGCGCCTCGGCCTCGGGGGCGTGGGCCGGTCGGCAACGGACTCCTCCGGCTCCGGGCGTGACACCAGGACGCGTTCGCGAGGAATGGGTCGCGGGGAGGTTGCCGGTCGCGTGTAACTCTGGAATCGCATGTAGAGGTAGCCCACCAGGGCACCGCCGAGATGGCCCCAATGCGCCACGCGCGAATTGGTGTTGAGGAGCGCCGCCGACAAGTCGAGCGCAATCAAGGCCATGACCAGATACTTGGTCTTGATCGGGAACGGCAGCGGAAAGATGAGAATCTCGGAGTCGGGCCAGTAGATCACATAGGCCACACCCAGGCCCATGACCGCGGCGGAGGCACCCACGAACGGAGCGACCTGCATGCCGGTCGCCGCCACCAGCATGGACAGCAGAGGGCCGCCCAGACCGCAATAGAGGTAGAACAGGATGAACACCCGGCTCCCCATACGCTCTTCGAGTCGGGTGCCCCAGAAGAACAACAACACCATGTTCATCGCCAGATGCAGCAACCCGGCGTGCACGAACATGTACGTCCCGAAGGTCCAGGGTGCTCCGAACGGCGCTCGAGGATCGAAGGCGAGCAGGTCGGCGAGCGCCGGCGCCAGTGTCATCAGGAGCAGCAGGACCACCGCATTGGCGACCAGCAGACGCCACACCCATGGAGTGACCTGTGGATATGGCAACCTGGTCATGTCCCGTTCCTCCAATGACTTACGCCACCCGGCCCTGGCCGGGCTCCTACGAAATGACCGCCAGGCGGCAGATCTCCACACAGAGATCCGCAAACTCGATGCCGGAGGCCCGTGCAGATTGAGGCAGGAGGCTGGTGGCCGTGAGGCCCGGCAGGGTGTTCACTTCTAAACAGACCAGCTCTTCGGTCGGTGTCAAGCGAAAATCGACGCGGCTGTAGCCCCCCAGTTTGAGCGCGGCGTGCACCTGCCCTCCCCGTCGCTGGACCTGTTCCTGGACGGAGGCCGGTAGATCGGCGGGGAAGATTTCCTGTGACATCCCTGGCGTATACTTGCACTCGTAGTCGAACAGCTCGTGACTGGGGATGATCTCTCCCACGGCCAGAGCACGGCCCCCCAGGATACCAACGGTCACTTCCCGCCCCGGAACGAACTGCTCCACCATGACTTCGTCGTCGTAGCGCGACGCGGTGTCGATGGCCTGGGCCAGGTCGTCGGGACTGCGCACCAGAGACAGACCCACGGTCGATCCCTGCTTGGACGGTTTGACGATGACCGGCCAACCCAGGGCCGTCTCGACGTCTTCGACGGTCGCTGGTGCCATCAACCAATCGGCGGTGGCGACGCCGACGCCCCTGAACAGCTGCTTGGACAGGTCCTTGTCCATGGCCACGGCGCTGGCCAGTGGACCGCTCCCGGTGTAGGGTCGTCCGACGATTTCGAGAAACGCCTGCAGGGTGCCGTCCTCACCCCATCCGCCGTGCAACGCGAGGAACAGGACGTCCGCTTCGCGGAGAGCGGGTAGTTGCCCGGCCGCTGTCGACAGGAACCGTTGCTCGGCTTCGCGCAACTGCGCGCCATCGGGAGGATCGGTGCCGACGGGTCCTGCGAACAGCGCCGCTTCGTCTTGCGCCGTGAGCAAACCGCGCGTGGTGTCGACTACCGAGACCTCATAGTCCCGGGCGCGGAGCGCAGGGACCACCTGTCCGGCCGAGGCGATGGCAACGTCCCGCTCGGCCGACGCCCCGCCGGTCAGGACGGTGACACGCACGTTACCGTCCGCCGATGAGCTGTTGCAGGAGATCGTATCGGCTGACGATCCCGATGAGCTCGCCTTGTTGTTCGATCAACGCCGCCGGCGACTCACGTGTCAGCATCGGTCCCAGACGATCGGACGCTGTCTTGGCGTCCACGACAGGGAGCGGTTCACCCATCACGTCGCGGACGGGCCGGTCCAGAACGGCCGGATCCTCCAGCGACCGGGTCATCAGGGTGGCTTCCACCAGGCTGCCGATGCAGCGCCCTCCGTCCACCACGGGGAGCTGACTCACGTCCCAGGTGGCCATGAGGTTCAAGGCCTGGCGCACTGCCGCTGCCGGCGCGACGCTCACCAATGGCGGCGCTGATGACGGCCGGCGAGCCAGCAGATCGGCCACCGTGACGCGCGGCAGATCGAGATACTGGTTCTCCCGCATCCAGTCGTCATTGAACAGCTTGCTGAGATAGCGTTCGCCGGTGTCGCACAGGATGGTGACGACGCACGCCTCGGGATCGTCGATCTCCCGCGCCAGCTCGAGTGCCAGATGGACGTTCATGCCCGCCGAGCCGCCGAGCAGAATCCCTTCTTCGCGCGCGACACGACGCGCCATCAGGAACGAGTCGCGGTCGGACACCTGACGCCATTCATCGATGTAGTCGAACCAGACGGTGGTGGGGATCTTGTCTCCGCCGACGCCTTCGACCTTGTATGGCTCGCCGTCGCCCATGGCTCCCGTCTGGGCATAGCCCGAGTACAGAGAGCCTTCAGGGTCTCCGGCGATGGTGCGGATATCGCTCCGTTGTTCCTTGAGGTACTTCGCCACCCCGCTGATGGTACCACCGGTCCCGGCACCGGCGACGAAATGGGTGATGGCTCCACCGGTCTGTTGCCAGATTTCCGGTCCGGTGGTCTGGTAGTGCGCCTCCGGATTGACGTCGTTGAAGAACTGATTGGCCAGGACCGCACCCGGCGTGTCCTTGACGATTTGCTTGGCCTTCATGACGTAGTTGTCGGGATGGTCGGCGGGGACGGCGGTGGGTGTGATCACCACCTCTGCGCCGTAGGCTCGGAGCAGGCGCACCTTCTCCTGAGACATCTTGTCCGGCATCGTGAAGATGCAGTGGTAGCCCTTGAGGGCGGCCGCGATGGCCAGGCCCACGCCGGTGTTGCCCGAAGTGCCTTCCACCACAGTGCCGCCGGGACGCAGTGTTCCCGCTTCCTCGGCCGCCTCGATGATGGCCAGGCCGATCCGGTCCTTGACCGATCCGCCGGGATTGGCGTACTCCGCCTTCCCGTAGATGGGCGTCCGGACGCCGGCCCCGATCCGGCTCAGGCGGACCAGAGGCGTCCAGGCAATGGTGCCCAGAACCGAGTCGTAGGGGGTGAGGTGCGGCGGCGGTACGGTCATGGGTTGATGCCTCCCGGGGCCCTGAAGTCCACCGGTTGCAGGAAGGACGCCGCCACCGGCCGACCGTCACGGAGCGGCGGTGAGAAGTCGAGTTGGCCGGCGCCGGCGAGCGCGGCGGAGTCGAGAGCGGGGTAGCCACTGGACTCGAAGATCTCCGTCGAATCGATGAGCAGCGCACCCGTCGAGTCAACGAACATGCGAAGCATCACGGTCCCTTCGATGCCCTCCTCGAACAGCTGCCGAGGGTACTCGATGGGTGAGTCCGGATTCAGGGCGACGGGCGGGAGGTCCTTCCGGTCCGCGCTGGGCGCATCCGGCGGGAGGTTCACCACACCGTCATCCGGCTTGCTGCAACCCGTGATGACGAGGGTGGCAAGGAGGGCGGCCGTGGCGATGCGGAGTCTGGTCATCAGGAATCGTTGGCCCGGCGCTTGAGATCGGCCAGGCGGTTGAGGGCTTCGAGCGGTGTCAACGAGTCGACGTCGATGTCACGCAGCTCATCGAGCATGGGATGCGGCACGGCATCCGCAAAGAGCAGGAACTGGCTCGGGTCGGGCGGCGGCGGTGGTGCTCCGTTGGCGACACGGTGGTCGCCCTCCAACGTCCCCAGGACGTCGTGGGCACGCCGGACGACGGTGGCCGGAAGCCCGGCCAGGTGAGCGACGTGGATACCATAGGAACGATCCGTCCCGCCAGGCTCGAGTCGATGGAGAAACACCACGGTGTCGCCCGCGTCGCGCACGGCCACATTCAGGTTGCGCGCGTGGGCCAGCACGTCGGGCAACTGCATCAGTTCATGGTAGTGCGTGGCGAACATGGTCTTGCAGCCGACTCGGTCGTGCAGGTGCTCGCTGACGGCCCAGGCGATGGCGACCCCGTCATAGGTGGACGTCCCCCGGCCGATTTCATCCAGCAGGACCAGACTTCGCTCGCTGGCGTTGTGCAGGATGGCGCTGGTCTCGGACATCTCGACCATGAAGGTCGATTGACCGCCCGCCAGGTTGTCGCTGGCGCCCACCCGCGTAAACAGGCGATCGATGACGCCTACCTGGGCCCGGTCCGCGGGAACGTACGACCCGAGATGAGCCAGCACGGCGCACAGCCCGATCTGACGCAGAATCGTCGACTTGCCGGCCATGTTGGGGCCGGTCACCAGGAGGAGGCGCTGTCCCGCATCGAAATGGACATCGTTGGGGATGAACTCCTCACGGGGCATGCGCGTTTCGATCACCGGATGTCGACTGGCGCGCAGGTCCAGCTCGAAGTCATCCGTGACGACTGGCCGCCGATACTGGTTCAGCGCGGCGCGTTCGGCCAGGCCGGCCCAGACGTCCAGGTGAGCCAACGCCCTGGCCGTGCGTTGGACCCGGTCGATCGCCGCCCCGACCCGGTCGCGAAGGTCGCCGAACAACTCGGCCTCGCGCGTCGTGATTCGGTCTTCGGCCCCGAGGACCTTGGCCTCGTACTCCTTGAGTTCCGGTGTGACGTAGCGTTCGGCGTTGGCCAACGTTTGGCGCCGTTCGTACTCCTGCGGCACCTTGTCGCCGTGGACCTTCGTCACTTCCAGGTAGTACCCGAAGACCCGGTTGAAGCCGACCTTCAGTGACGGAATGTCGGTGCGGACTCGCTCCCGCTCCTGCAGGGACGCGATGTAGCTCTTGCCGCCGTCCCGCAAGTCCCGGAGCTCGTCCAGCTCGGCGTCGAATCCCGGTCGGATGACTCCACCCTCTCCGAGGGAGACCGGCGGCCGGTCCGCCAACCCGGCGGCCAGCACCTGGCCGACGTCGGTCAGGGGGTCGAGATCCTCGTGCACATCCTGGAGGGCCTGACATCCTTCGGCCAGGCCAGCCAGACTCTCGAGCACGTCGGGCAGCCGGCCAAACGAATCCCTGAGGGCTGCCAGCTCCCGCGGGATGGCTCGTCCGGCGGCGGCCCGTCCGGCCAGACGCTCGAGGTCCCGGACCCCGTCGAGGGCCTCGCGAACCCGCTCCCGGCCCCGGCTGTCGTCGACCAGTATGGCAACGGCATCGAGTCGCCGGTCGATGGCGGCCGGATCCCTGAGTGGCGACAGCACCCAGTTCCGCAACAAGCGCGAACCCATTGGAGTCACCGTGGCGTCGATGACCTCGAGCAGGGTGACGCCTTTGGCCCCGGCCCGGAGCGGTTCGACCAGCTCGAGGTTGCGCCTCGTCATTTCGTCGATCCACAGATGCCGTTCGCTGCGCCGCACCGTGGGGCGGGACAGATGGGGTGTTCCGGCCGGCTGCAGCTCGCTCAGGTAGCGCAGCAGGGCCCCGGCCGCCCCGACGGCTGGCCCGTCGGCAGCCTCGAGGCCCAGGCCGTCGAGGGAAGCCAGCGCAAAACGCCGCTCCAGGTCCTCGCGCGCCAGGTCGGCATCGAACTCCCACGTCTCGCGATGGGTCACCAGCACCGTGTCTTCGAGAGCGAGCCCGGCTCCCTCCGGCACGACGATTTCCGAGGGGTCGAGCCGGCTCACGGCTTCGGCCCAGCCGGTCACCGGGACCACTTCGAGGAGAAACTCGCCCGTGCTCAGATCGATGGACGCGATCCCGATGCGCGCCTCTGAAGGACAGGCGGCTGTGAGGAAGTTGTTGCGCCCGCCGGGCAGCCAGCCATCCTCGATGAGGGCGCCCGGCGTGACCGTCTCGACGACGTCGCGCTTGACGATGCCCTTCGATTTCTTGGGATCTTCCACCTGCTCGCAGATGGCGACCCGGTGGCCCTGGGTGACCAGCTTTCGCACGTAGTCCGCGGCCGCCTTGACCGGCACGCCGGCGAGCGGGACCCCGTCGCCACGCGCTGTCAGCGTAATGTTGAGGGCCTTGGCACCCACTTCGGCGTCCTGATAGAACATCTCGTAGAAGTCGCCCATCCGAAAAAACAGGATGGCGTTCTGGTGACGCGACTTGATGTCACGGTATTGCTGGAGCAGAGGGGTGGTGGCGCGGTCTGCGGTACGGCTCACTCGATCACCACCACGAACGGCTGTCCACCCAGGCGTGACCTGATCGTCCGAACGGCATCGTCGGCCGACTCCCGGTCCGCGTAGTTGCCGGCCCTCACCTTGTAGAGTCCGTCTTGCTGTATCACTTCGACGGGGTATCCCAGATTGCGGAGCTGGCTGCTCACATCCTCCGCTGCGTCCTGACTGCTCACGGCCACGACCTGGACCCGGTAGGACGGGCCGGTGACGGCTGGAGGTGCCGGCGCCGGGGCCGGGGCGGCCGCCTGGTTGCCAGCCCTGGCTCCCCCGTCACAGCGCCCACTGAAGTAGCGCAGTTGGTTGGCTGTCTCTACATCCGTGGCGCGGCCCAGTCCGATGTTCACGAAGCGGCAGGCGGCCTCATCGTCGTTGAGGTCGATCGAGGCCCGGGCCGCCCAGTAGGCTCCCGTCGCTGCCAGGGGACTGGCCGGGTAGTCGGCCAGCAACCGTTCCACCGCCCGAACGGTGCCTAGGGCATCGTGAGAGACATAGCGAATCTGGGCCAACCGCAGCAGCGCGTCGTCCGCCCAGGGTGAGTAGCTGAACTCCAGAGCCACGCGCCGATAGTAGCGTTGGGCCTCCTCGGTGGTGGCGGCGACGGCACCGGCGGCATACAGCGCTTCGGCGTAGACCGGGACGTTGGTGGGAACCGACGCGAGAATGGTCTGGATCCGGGCTCGCGCCGAATCGGAACTGCCCTCCTGGGCCAGCTGAACGGCGGCTTGGATGTCCTCGGACGTTTGGGCAGCCGCACCGCGCGGAACTGCCAGGAGAAGCACAACGAAGAGCGCCGGGATCGGTCTCACGCCGCTACCTCCCTGCCAAGGGCGAGCTTGCCGACCAGGTCGGTCAGTACCCCGACGTCGCTCGACAGCCGGGTATCCTTGAGGAGCTGGTCCGTAGTAGCCATGTCGTCCAGGCCCTTCCGTATGCGTGGCGGCGGCCAGGCCGGCGCCCATGAGGCCCACAATCCGGCCTCGGCCTTCCACGACCCCAACCCGAACGGGCGGGCCCGCCGTATCGATTGGAAGATAGCGTTCTCGAGACTGCGACCGCGATTCCCGGAGTCGTAGTGACCGCGCGCGATGCCGACGCCGACGAGGGTCCGCCCCAGCGCCATCAGCACGCGCACCGGCGTGGTACCGGCCTGCTGCAACAGCGGCTCGACCAGGCACATGGCTTCCCGGGACTGCCCCGCCATCACCAGGTGGCACCAGTCATCCAGCGTCTCGCCCCGGCGAACCCCGACGAGGTCTCCGACCTGCTCGACGGTGATCGGACCACTGGTCTCGAGGCTCGCCAACTTGGCCATCTCGGCTCGGAGCAGTCCCAGGTTGGTGCCGACGGCGGCGCGCAGGTGATCCAAGGCCCCGTCCCCGAACTCGATACCCTGGCGACTCGCCTCCCGGGTCAGCCAGCGGGTGATGCGATGGGGTTCCATCTCGCCGAACTGCACGGTACTGGCCGCGGCGCTGAGGTCCTTGTCCAGTTTGTCGTCGCCGGATGATTGTACCAGGACCAGTACCGTTTCCGGCGCCGGGTCGGCCAGATAGTTGAGTGCCGCCTTCTTGGATCGAGTCTTCCTTTTCCAGGCCTCCACGCCACGCACCACGACCACACGGCGGTCCGCCATCATCGGCAGGGTGCTGCACAGGTCGTTGAGCGAGGCCGGGTCGGCCCGAGAGGCCTGGATCTGATCGAAGTTGAAATCGCGCAGTCCCTCCCCAAGGGAGGCTTCGACGAGGTTCTCGATGGCTTCGTCCTTGAGGACTTCCTCGCTCCCGGTCAGGTAGTACACGGGATCCGGGCCCTGCCGCTTGAGGCGGGACCAGAAGGCGTCCATGGAAACGTTCGGCATGTCGAATCTTACCCCCGAGAGACGGGGCAAGAAAGGCGTTTCATGCCCTCGAAGGCATGTTTACCAGCCAGCCCCCGCGAGAGCGCCGCGGGTCCTCTGAAACGAGAACAGGCAACACAGAGTCTTACCGTCGACGATCTGACCTCGCCCCACCATCTGGCCTACTTCCGACCAGCACAGCGTCTTCACCTCGAGGAACTCGTCCAGCTCCCGCTGGTGGTCTCCCAGTCCCGTGACCTCCGCCGCGAACAGGTGAATGATCTCGTCGGTGAACCCAGGGGTGGTGTAGACGCTGGCGAGGTGCTCCAGCCGGCCGGCCACGAACCCGGTCTCCTCGGCCATCTCCCTCCGGGCGCAGTCCTCGGGGAGCTCCCCCGGGTCGAGTCTCCCGGCCGGAACCTCCCAGATGTAGCCATCGGTGGCATGGCGGAACTGGTGGATCAGCACCACGCGAGGGTCATCATCGGTCACCGGGTCGAGTACCGGGAGGACGGCGGCGGCCCCAGGGTGGCGGATCATCTCCAAGGTGCCGAGGGACCCGTCGGGGAACTCGACCGAGTCGAGATCGACGTCGAACACTCGGCCGGAATAGAGTCGCCTGGTGGATTTGAGGGGCATGGTAGCTAGGGATTGGGGGAGCAGGAACGAGGCGGACGGATCGGCGGTGGCTACCAGGTCCGTGCCCAGGTCACGGGGACTTTGAGTGCTTCCGCGGCGTAGTAGGACAACTCACCGCTCCACGAGCCTGAAATCGGGCTGGTGCGGGTCGGGGACGTGTACGCGATCATGCCGAGCCGCCGGGCTTCGAGTCGCAGGCGCCCCATGTGGAACGGATCGCTCACCAGGATGACGCTCGCCAGGTCCTCACGCTCCAGCCAGCGTTGTACCGCTTCCATGGATGTCCCGGTCGACCGGCCCTCGGGGCGGACGACCAGCGCCGCGTCCGGAACGTCCAACTGTTCCAGATACCGTTTCCCCACCATCGCCTCACTGATGGTGTCGCCGGTGCCAACGCCCCCGGTGAGGACGACGATGGGGGCCCAGCCCTGTTGGAAGAGCGTGAGGGCGTGATTCAGCCGGGCTTCCAGTACCGGCGACGGCCGGCCGTCGTACTGGGCGGCGCCGAGCACGATGATGGCGTCGGCGCCCTGACGCTGATCGTCGGTGCCGGCCCCAACCACGAAGGCGAACGACCAGGCGTAGCCGAGACCTGCCGCCAGGAGGACCAGGGCGGCAATGAGGGTCAGGCGCCGTGCAGCGGACATGGCAGGAAGCTAATGACCGTTTCGGGGAGCAGCCACGCGGTGGCTACAGCTCGAAACTCTCACCCTGCTTGGGGACGATCACCTCGCCCACGCCCTCGTGGCGCAGCATGGTGGCCATGGCCTCTGCCGCGTCGGGTTCTCCGTGAACCACGAACGCCCGATGGATGGGACCGCCCAGGTGCCTGGCCCAGTCGCGCAGTTCGCTGCGGTCGGCATGGGCGGAATAGCCTTCCAGTGTTTCCACCTCCGCGTGCCGTTCCACTTCACGGCCGAAGATCTTCACGGTGCGGGCCCCGTCCTTGAGGCGTCGGCCCATGGTGTGACTGGCCTGGAAGCCGACGAACAGCACCAGGTTCCTGTGGTCGCCGAGGTGGTTCTTGAGGTGGTGGAGGATCCTCCCCGATTCGCACATCCCCGATGCCGAGATGATGATGGCCGGTCCACGCAGCGCGTTGAGGCGCTTCGACTCCGCCACGTCGCGAATGTAGTGCACCATGGGGAAGTCGAAGATGTGGTCGGTGTCGTCCACCAGCCACTCGGTGCGGTCGAACACCTCGGGATGGAGCCGGAACACTTCCGTGGCGTTCACCGCCATCGGGCTGTCGATGTACACCGGAATGTCCGGGATGACCTGACGACGTCGCAACGCATGAAGGCTGTAGACCAGTTCCTGGGTCCGGCCCACGGCGAAGGCCGGGATCAGGATCTTGCCGCCCCGGCCCGCCACCCGGGTCACGATGTCCGCCAGGCGCGCCTCCGAGTCCTCGATGCGCTCGTGGTCCCGATCGCCGTAGGTCGATTCGACGATCAGGGTGTCGATCGGGCCGGTCGGAGGATTGGGATCCCGGATGATGGGGAGGTTGCTGCGCCCGATGTCGCCGGAGAACACGAGCCGGTGGGTCGTCGGTTCCGTGATGCGGATATCGACCGAAGCCGATCCCAGAATGTGACCCGCCTCCACCAGTTCGAACACCATGTTCTTGCGGGTGTACATGGGCCGGCGGTAGGGGACACCCACGATCAGGTCCTGCACCGCCAGGGCGTCCGCCATGGTATAGAGCGGTTCACTCCCGGCTCCGCC
This sequence comes from Gemmatimonadota bacterium, assembly GCA_039587475.1. Lineage (GTDB taxonomy): Bacteria > Gemmatimonadota > Gemmatimonadetes > Gemmatimonadales > GWC2-71-9 > N074bin45. The sequence continues at coordinate 16,603 of JBDHIK010000050.1, forward strand.
CCGGCCCTTTCGCGCCAGGTACTCGGCGTCCTTCTCCTGGATGTGCGCCGAGTCGGGCAGCATGACGGCGCACAGGTCGCGCGTGGCTGGCGTGGCGTAGATCGGGCCGTGAAAACCGTGCTTGACCATGAGCGGCAGTCGTCCGCTGTGGTCGATGTGGGCATGGCTCAGGATGACGGCATCCACGCGGCGCGGATCGATGGGCAGGGTGGCGTTGAGTTGACGGGTCTCCTGGCGCCGGCCCTGGAACAGCCCGGCGTCGAGGCAGATGCGGGCTCCGGCGGCCTCCAGCACGTGCATCGAGCCGGTGACCTGTCCGGCGGCGCCCCAGAAGCTGAGGCGAGGTCCGGTCATGGTGTGTCGGGTCTGGAGGGCATGGTCATCTGGTTCCAAAGATACGGTCCCCGGCATCTCCCAGGCCCGGCAGGATGTAGCCCTTGTCGTTGAGTTCCCGGTCCAACCCGGCGACGTAGACCGGAACGTCCGGGTGGTCGTCGAGCATGCGTTGGACTCCTTCCGGCGCAGCGACCAGGCACAGGAGCCGGCACCGGACCACGCCCTGCTCCTTGAGCTGGGTCACCGCCGCCGAAGCGGAACCGCCCGTGGCCAGCATCGGGTCGAGCAGAAAGAAGTCGCGCTCCTCCCGAGCCGGGGGCGCCTTCAGGTAGTAACTCACCGGCTGCAGCGACTGGTGGTCCCGATAGAGCCCGACGTGGCCCACGCGGGCCGAGGGGATGAGGTCGAGGATGCCGTCCACCATGCCGAGTCCGGCGCGCAGAATGGGGACCAGCGCCAGCTTCTTGCCGCTGATGCGGGTCCCGGTGGTGTGCTCCAGCGGCGTGTCCACCCCGACCGGTTCGGTCGGAAGGTCCTTGGTGACCTCGTAAGCCATGAGCATGGCGATTTCGTTGACGAGTTCCCGGAACTTCTTGGTCGTGCTCTCCTTGTCCCTCAGGATGGTGAGCTTGTGCTGGATCAGGGGATGGTCCAGGACGGTGAGGTTGGGGAAGTCGGCGTGCCGCATGGGGAGAGGATATCGGGCCGTTGTGGCGATGGCAACAGACTGGGCGGACCCGAGTGACATAGGAATCGGGCCCGGGACCGTTACTCCGACAGCGGGGCTTTTCGCTAGGATCGGGACACCTCGGATATCATCGGTGTGGTCGAGGCGAGTGAGAACGGGTGCGCCGTTGTTGCGTTACCTCACCTGGCGCAGCTCGCCGCCCGAGAAACTCTGGTCCCGGGACGGTCCATGAAGCAGTTTTCTGCGTGGGTGGCCATCTCTTGAGTCGGTGCCGGCCGCGGCTCCACTTGGCAGGGCATGGCCGCTATCCTATTATTCTCGGCGCTTTGGGCCAGGTAGCTCAGTTGGTAGAGCAGCGGACTGAAAATCCGCGTGTCGGCGGTTCGATTCCGTCCCTGGCCACTCTCCACACACCGTACCTCCATGGGCCGCCGAGGCTTGCGCCGTCGCCGGGTCGTGGCCTTCCACGCCACGCGGCCCACCTCTTGCGTGCCCGAAGTGCGCCGCCTGCGGCTTCGCTGGCATCAGGGCCAAGCCGACAACTTGCCGTCTTCCACAGCGAAAGCGGTCTCCGATGACTCGAGGGAAGCGCTTCCACTTCGCCTGGCACGTCGCGGTGACGATCGCGTTGGTCGTCCTCCCGTCGGTGGTGATACTCCGGCAACCGGTCTGGGCCTTGCCGCTCGGAGAAGCAGGCCCCATCGCCGTGCTGGCGGCCGGGTACTTCGCAATCGCTGCCG
>JBDHIK010000051.1:0-18287 GCA_039587475.1 Gemmatimonadota bacterium
ATGACGTCGTCGGTGATCCAGCGCAGGTCGAACCCATTGACCTGCCCTTCGGCGACGCTGAACTCCATGGTCAGACCGGTCATGACGTCATACAGCTTGCCGTCTTCGTCGAGGATGCCGGGGTTGAACCAGTCCTCGGCGACCTCGATCAGCACCAGTTCGCGGAACCACGGCGGCGCCGGCTGCATACGGGCCATGAGCGAGCCGTTCTCGTAGTACAGTTCCATCTCCGCCGTCCGGGGCTCCCCGCCATCGTCCTCCGAGCCGGGCTCGGGCGCCCAGGTGAACTGGTACGTCCCCAGGTAGGGCTGGGCCTTGTCCGAGGCCAGCGTGAGGGGCCGCGAGGGCGATACGGAGATCTCCAGCGGGACGTAGGTGGATCCCCACTGCGTGCCCAGCGTGGCCCCACTGGACGTGACGTCCGGGAACCACATGGTCATCACTTCCATGTAGGGGGCTTCCTGAGGCACGACCTCGAACCGGATCTGCGCATCGCTGGAATCCGGAATGTCGGTGTGGAACTTCCGTGCGGCCGGATCCAGGTACACGACCCACATCTCGGGCTGGACCACCATCCACATGGAGTACTTGCCGGCCGGGACCTCGAGGCCGTTGACCATGACGTCGTTGTTCACTTCGAAGGTGGTGGCCCAGTTGGCGCCCGGGGTCCAGTGCTCACCCCAATGCACGACACCACCGAACAGAGAGTCCCGCCCACGGGCCCTGGGACGGCTGTATTCGATGGCGATAATGGTTCCATCGATGGTCTGAGACACCGTCGCCAGTTCGCTGGCTCGCACCTGCGCCGATCCGGACGCCGGCAGGGCCATCAGGAGGGCCAGTGCCGGGCCCGATACCGCAATACACCTACTCCGCATGATGGTTCTCCTCAAAGGGGCATCAATACGACACCAGTCAGTCGGTCCGTTCTCCCGTGGCCATGACCCCATCGGTCGGGCCGCGCAACTCGAACTGGCCGGCGCGCCCGTCCTCGACGGTGAATTCGAGCGTCACGTCGGTGATCATGTCGAACAGCTTCCCGTCGACGGTACTGCCGATAATGAACCAGTCGTCCGCCACCTCGATCAGGATCATGCGCCGCAGGGCCTCGAACGGCGCCGGGTCCAGGTTGGCCATCAGGTGGTCGTCTTGGTAGAAGATCTCGAACGTCGCGGTCTGTGGCGGGGCCTCGGGATCCGGACTGACCCAGGACCAGGCGTAGGATCCCACGTAGGGGGCCGACCGGTCCTCGGCGAACGTGATCTCGCGCGACGACTCGACCTCGAACGTCATGGGGATGTAGGTCGTGGCCCAGTGGAAGGCCAGCGTCCCTCCGGTGGCCGACACGGCCGGGAAGGAAAAGGTCAGAATCTCCTGGTGCTCGATCGTTTCCGGACGAACCGCAAAACGGATCTGGGCGTCGTTGTCCTTGGGCCGGTTGGTATGAAACAGCCTTTCGGTGGTGTCGAGGACGACGGTCCACTCTTCCGGTTGCACGATGAACCACATCGAGTAGGAGCCGGCCGGTACCTCATGGCCGTTGAGGCGGATGGCCTTGTCGACCTCGAAGGTCGTGGCCCAGTTGGCGCCTGGCGTCCACATCTCCCCCCAGTGGACCACGCCGCCGAAGATGGAGTCGCGGTGCCGGACCTGCGGTCGCGAATATTCGAGGGTGATGTTCGTGCCGTCGACCGTCTGGGCGGACACGCCCCGTTCGGAGGCTCTGATCTGGGCCAACGCCACGGACGGCAATGACAGGCCAAGACACAGCACACTCAGCGCACGGGAAAGTCGACGAGACATGGCTGCTCCGGAAGTGGGGTGGATGGACTGCTGAATGTGTCCCGTCCGGGAATCAGCCGAACTTGGCGTCGACGGCGACACGAATCTGGTCGAGAGACTTGCCGGACTTGTGCAGGCGATAGATGAGGTTGCCCTCGCCTTGACACACCTCGCACCACATGGCCATCCCGCCCTTTTCGTAACAGACCAGCAGTGACGGGTAGCGCTCGCCGTGGTCGCAGCCGCAGTGGCACAGGACGCCATCGGCGATCTCGGGAATCTCGCGAATCTTGTCGAACACCGCGACCGCGTGGGGCGCGGCACTCAGCTCCTCGACCGGCAGCACACCGGAGGCGTCGATGCCGGGGCGGGGATCGGGATGCTCGTAGTCTCCAGATCCCGCCGGATGCCCGTGGCACCGGAGCGGGTGCCCGGTCGACCCGGCACCCACGCTGTCGGCCCACAGCGACGTGTTCCCGGCGAGTACGGCGGCGGCGACCGCACTACACCAGGCCACGAAGCCTCGTCGGGGCATCGATGATGGCGTGGGGGCGGAGCGACGCATGGAACTCTCCTCCAGGGAGACGGATTGCCGATCGAGACGTAAGCCTATAAGGTACGGCACTATCCCCTATCCGGCAAACCATGATCGCCCTTGTCCTCTTGGTTCAAACCGCCGTCCCGGCGGGCCAGCGAGTCGCCACCGGCGCAGACACTTCCGCGGTCCACCTGCCGCGGGTGGAGGCCGAGGTGGTGGTCGATGGACAGCTCGATGAAGCCGTGTGGTCGCAAGCCGTCAGGCTGACGGGCTTCCATCAGTACGCGCCGGTCGACGGGCGGCCCTCCGAACTGGCGACCGATGTGCTGGTCTGGTACTCGCGTGACGCCATTCATTTCGGCATCATGGCGACGGATGACCCGAGCTCGGTCCGGGTCACCGTGTCCGATCGGGACCGGCTGGGAACCAACGACCGGGTCACGATCTACCTCGACACCTTCAACGATCAACGCCGCGCCTTCTTCTTCGGGGTCAATCCCTTCGGCGACCAGGAAGACGGCGTCAGGACCGAGGGCACCGGCACCGCCGGCAACGCCTTCGGCGGCAACATCGACCGCAACCCCGATTACCTGTGGGATTCCAAGGGGACCCTGACCGACACCGGCTACCAGGTCGAGTTGCGCATCCCCTTCAAGAGCCTGCGGTTTCCCAACACCGACGTCCAGCGGTGGGGCCTGAACATCGTCCGCTTTACCCAGCGGACCGGCTACGAGGACACCTGGACCGACGTGCGCCGCGCCAACGCCAGCTTCCTCGCGCAATCGGGCGCCATCGACGGCATGCACGACCTCAACCGTGGCATCGTGACGGAGGTCCAGCCCTTTCTGACGGTGACGGCCGACGGCGCCCCGTCCTCCACGGGCCAGCAGTTCATTCGCGAGGACCCCGACCCAGACGTGGGCGTCAATGTGCGCATCGGTATGCCGGCGGTGTCGATCAACGCCAGCGTCAATCCCGACTTCAGCCAGGTGGAGTCGGACGTCGGGCAGGTGACGGTCAACGAACGATTCGCGCTGTTCTTCCCGGAAGCCCGGCCGTTCTTCCTGGAAGGCATCGAGTTGTTCGCCACGCCCAACCAGCTGGTCTACACGCGGCGCATCGCCACCCCGATTGTCGGGGCCAAGATCAGCGGCAAGCTGGGGCGGTTCAATCTCGCCTACCTGACGGCCGTGGACGAACTCCCCGACAGCAACGCCTGGTTCAACATCGCACGCCTGCGTCAGGATGTCGGAACCGAGGGCTCGACGGTCGGGGCCACGATCACCACCTTCGACCGGGGCGCCACGTTCAACCGGGTGGCCGCGGCGGACGCGCGCATCCTGTTCGGTGAGTTGTACTTCGTCCAGGCCCAGGCCGGCGCCTCCTGGACCGGCGACGGCACCAAGGACGTGACCGCCGCCATCACCGAACTGACGTTCGACCGGACGGGCCGAAGCTGGGGCTTCAACTACAGCATCAAGGGCATCGGCACCGATTTCCAGGCTCGCTCCGGTTTCGTCAACCGGAACGACATCGTCGATGGACACCTGTTCAACCGGCTGTCGTTCTACGGCGGACGCGGCGCCTTGCTCGAGAACTTCACGACGTTCTTCGGGCCGCGGCGTATCTGGGACTACCGTGGGTTCGGCGTCAGCGGCCCCATCGAAGGCGGCGAGGACATCAACCTCAGTTTCCAGTTGCGGGGTGACTGGAACGTCGGTTCGCAGCTGTCGCGCAATTTCGTAAGCTTCGACCGGCGCGCCTACGCCGCCTATACGGTCGATCGAGGCGGCACCATCACCGGATACACACCGCCTCAGGAACTGGACAACATGGCGTCCATTTCGCTGAACGCCAGAACCCCCACCTTCCAGGCGTTCAATGCGTCACTGAGCACTACGTACGGCGAGGTGCCCATCTTCGCCGAGGCGTCGCCCGGGCACGAGTTGCGGGTCTCTGCCAACCTGGCACTGCGGATCACCAATTCCATTCGGATCGACGCCCTGGCGGTGGCCTCGCAGATCTGGCGCCAGCGTGACGGCAGCCAGTTCGCCAAGACCTTCATCCCCCGCCTCCGTCTGGTCTATCAGCCGACCAGGGCGCTCTTCTTCAGGATCATCGCCGAGTACCGGTCGGAACGGCAGGATGCCCTCTACAGCGCCGTTTCGGGAGATCCGATCCTCGTCGACGGCGTCGTCACGACCCCAAGTGAGTTCAACGGCATGCAGGTCAACTTCCTGGCCTCCTATGAACCCACCCCCGGCACGGTCGCTTTCTTCGGCTACGGCGCCGACATGGAGAGCCCCACCTCCCTGGGGGTGTCGGATCTGACGCGAAGCCGCGACGGGTTCTTCATCAAGCTGGCCTACCTGTTCCGACGCTAGCCGGAACACCACCGGCACCGGTCCTTCCACATGCCCGACCCCCGCCAGGACATCATGGCGACGCCGCGCCGCATGCCGGCAGCCGCCTGGGTCCGGCTGCTGGGCACGTTCATCAAACGGTTCGGTGCCTTCGTGCTGGTCATTCTGGGCTGTACCTGACCGACGAGGGATACAGCGTGGCCCAGGCAGGAGTGGCGCTCAGCGCAGTTGACCGCGGCCTGCTGGTGCTGCGCCACTGAGCCCATCACTCATGGCGAATGGCCTCCATCGGGTCGACCCTCGAGGCCCGCACCGCCGGGACGGACGAAGCCAGGACCGCGGTGGCGAACAGAGCCGTCAGCGCGGCCGCCCAGACCAGGGGGTTGAGGGGCGACACCCCATACAGCATGCCCCCCAGCAACCGTGTGGCGGCTACCCCGGTCGCGGCGCCGAGGACCAACCCGACCAGCGCCAGCTGCACGGCATCCCGAAGCACCAGGCCCACGGTTTGGCCGCGCGTCGAGCCGAGGGCGGCCCGGATACCCAACTCCCGGGTGCGGCGCGCCACGGCGTATGAAATGACGCCATAGAGTCCGGTGATCCCGAGGACCAGCGCGACCCCGGAGAAGCTCCCCAACAGGATCATGAAGAACCGCTGGCGTCCCACCGACTGCAGGATGGCATCGTCCATGGTCATCACCTGCGACACGGCTGCGTCGGGGTCGATGCTCTGGAGCGCCGCCAGAACCGAGTGCGCCTGTTCGGCCGGAGCGGTGGCCGACCGAATCACCAGGGGGAACCGTGTTCTGGTGCTGCTCCCCTCAGTCAGGTTCCAGTACACCTCCGGCGCCGGAGTGCGGACCGGGCCGACATTCCGGATATTCGCCACCACCCCGACGATGGTGGCAAACCCGCTTCCACTGTGAAAGCGCTTGCCGATGACGTCGCCATCGGGGAAGTCACGATCGACCAGTGCCTGATTCACCACCACCAGCGGGTCGGTGTCTTCGGTCGAACCGTCGGTTTCCGAGAAGAGCCCCCCCTGCACCAGTGTCATGTCGAGGGTCTGGAAGAAGCTGGGGGTGATGACACGGCTCTCGGTGAGGGGCAACTGCGTGCGATCGGCTTCCGGAACCCCCTCGTAGCGGATGTTGAAGTTGTTGCCCCAGCCGCGATACGGCACCAACGAAATACTCCCGACCTGCACGACACCGGGAAGCGCCCGAACGGCCTCGAGACCAGGCATCAGGAAGCCGTGTACCGCGTCGACCGCGTCATACCGCTCCGGCGACACATCGACGGTCATGGTGAGAAGCGAGGAGGGCTCGAAGCCGGGATCGCGATCCAGAAGGCCCAGGAAGCTCCTGATCAGCAGGCCGGCACCCAGGAGCAGCACCGCCGACACCGCCACCTCCGCCACGACCAGGCCACGCAGGAACCGGTGCTGTGACTTGGCCACTCCGGCACGGGCTCCGCCCGCGCGCAGGACGTCCTGCGGGTCGCTCCTGGAGATATGCCAGGCTGGCAGGACGCCACACCAGAGAGCCACCAGGCCCGTCACGACGACCGCGAACGCCAGCACCCGTCCGTCCAGCCCCAGACCCTGAAGTTGAGGGAACATCCGCGCTCCCAGGGTCCCGATGAGGCCGACGCTCAGCCACGCCACCGCCAGGCCCAGCACGATTCCGCTCGCGGCCAGCACCGAGCTCTCCGCCACTACGCCTCGGATGATCGACCAACGCGAAGCCCCCAGGGCGGTCCGGAGCGCCACCTCGTGAGCCTGCTCCGTGCCGCGGGCCAGAATCAGACTGGCAACGTTGCCCGTCGCGATCAGCAGCACCAACACCACCGCGCCCATCATGAGGAGGAGCGGCGTGCGGACCGGGCCGGCGGACTCCCGCTGCATGACGCCCACGCGTACCGATTCTCCTCGTACGTCTGGATAGGCCTCGGCCAGGCCCGCCATGAGGGTCACGAGTTCCGCCTCGGCCTCTTTCGCAGCGCGACCCGGGACCAGGCGTCCCATGAGGCGCAGGTAGTTGCTACCGCGCCATTGGGATTGCTCCTCCGTGAACTTGAGCGGGACCCAGAAATCGCTGGCGAGGTTCTGGGTCCGGTGCGGGATGCGGAACTGGGCCGGCAGAACCCCGATCACGACATGCGTCACGCCGTCCAACAGAACCGTGCTGCCGATCACGGACGGATCGGAGCCATAGCGCGACCGGAACACTTCGTCGCTGATCACGGCCACCAGCGGCTGGTCGCCCCGTTCGTCTTCCTCACGCAACGTGCGGCCCAGCCTCGGCGTGACGCCGAGGAGTGGGAACACGTCCCCACTCGCCCGGTAGGCACTCACCTGCACCGAGCCGTCCTCGGTCTTGAGGAGGGCCGTACCAGATTCGATCGCCCCCAGACGGGAAAGCGCCGTGGTCTGGGCCCGTAGATCGAGGAAGTTCGCTGGAGCGAACGGCCCGTTGCGGAAGTGCGGGGTCGTTCGGAACACCGACACCAGGCTGGCCTGATCAGGGAACGGCAGTCCCTTCAGCAGCGCCGCATTGACGGCGCTGAAGACGGCTGTCGTGGCGCCCAGACCAAGCGCCAGGCTGATGATGGCTGCTGCGGTCACGACCGGTGTTCGGCTCAGCGACCGTGTGGCCCTGCGGAGTGGACGGAGAGCATCGCGCATGGAGCAACGTCCTGGCGGAGGGAAACGCCGACCCCCGATCGGTGCCGGCCTTCACCCATGAGACAGGACGTTGTACGGATAGGTTGCAACGGTGGCGGAGGAAGAACGGCCTCGGGATCGCCGCTCGAAACGGGTCAGTCCGACTCGCAGGGCAGCCGACGGGCCTCGATGCGCATGGTGGTCACCCAGGTCGCCCCTGTGTCCTGGCTGGCTTCCATCCGCCACTGCCAGGCGTCCTCCCCGATGTCGTGAAAGACGATCCGGACCATGCCGCCGTCGGGAGCCTGGCCGTCGAGCACCATGGCGCCGTCCCGCGACTCGCCGCGGAGCAGCATCGGGGGATCTTCCGTGTGGAGCCAGGTGATGTCCCACCGCTTCTCCGCAGCGTTGAACATGCGGACATTGACCCCGCGGTGCGTGGTGGGCTCGAGATCGGGTGGGTGGTCGTACCAGTAGTCCGCGATGGCGTACCCATCGAGGATGAAGCGCCCCTCCCAGTAGGCCTTCCGGACGGGGCCGCCCCAGGATCCGTCAGGCCGGGGTTGGCGGACCTCGATGGCCCAACGTCCAACCAGGAAGGCGAACTGTGCCGTCTGGGGTGGCGCATGGGGATGCACCGCGCCGGCCGCCCGACACTGCCCCGCGACGCCTTCCTGCGCCATCAACGGGGAAACCGCCCCCAGGCCGGCAGCGACCACCATGCTGGCAAGCCGGGCCGCCGGACCGACGCACGCCGCGCGACGGACGGTCTCTCTCCGATGGGAAACTGGCATGACCCCAAAGTGCATCGCGCCCGGGACGGCGGCAACCAATCGTGGATGAGCCGTCCGGTATGCGTGACCGGTCGCGAAACAGGCGGACGGAACAGAGAACCCGGTCCCGGGGGAGGTCGCTCGCCGGATCCTGTCGTGGAGCGCTCCCCTGTGAGCCCCCCGGGGACGTCTGGCACGAGGCTTGACCCTTGGAGAAGGGACGGTGCGGCCTGGTGACGGCGATCACACATCCGCCGTGAGCATGACCCGCCCTGCGTGGCGTTCCGGGCCGTCCGCCGAGGGAGTTCCCCTTCTGAGGAGGGCAAAATGCAAGGATCTGGACAGACGGGGACCACCCCGTTCATGGACCGGTTGGGAACCCTGTGCCACGAGGGCCTGGACACGGCGACCTACCTGTATCAGGTCCCCGACGACGAGGGCCAACGGGACAAGTTGCGTCAGATCGTCGAAGCGATTGAACAGGATCCGGTCGTGCAGGGCCGTCGAGAGTTTCCGAAGATCGTCGAAGAGATGCGGGACACCCTGGCGGGACCCGGCACCACGAAGTCAGCCGAAGTGTTGGGCGACGGATTCGAGCGCATGGTCAAGCTGTGGCAGACCACCCGGAGCGGGCTGTTCTAGCCCGCTTCAGGACTCCTTCCGAAGGGCCAACGTCAAGTAGCGATTGGTGAATCCGAACCGCAGGGTCGAATAGATCCTCTGGGCGAATACCCCTGGGTGGCTCAGGTAGTAACCCAGGCGATTGGAGCGCAGGTGTTTGGTCCGGGCTTCCGTCTTCCCCAGGACTCCGACGACCGAGTACGGCTGAATCTGGAGGAAGGCGTCCACTTCGCGGAGTCCGGTCCGCGCAAACAACGCGCGAAAGCTCCGGGGGCTGAAGTCGGACAGGTGATGGGGGTTCGCGTCCGTAGACGGAGTCACCGGGGCCGAGGCGATGAAGGTACCCCCGGGTCGAATCAGCGTGGCCAGGTGCGCCACCAGACCCACCGGGTCCGGCACGTGTTCGATGGTTTCGAGGCTGACGACCGTGTCGAACCCCTGGGCGTCATGGAACTCCATGGCATCGCCGCACTGAAAGGCCAGCCGGTCGTTCCGGTAGCGATCTCGGGCGTAGGCGATGGCCTCCGCCTCGAGGTCGACTCCAATGCCCTCGGTCCCGGGATTGGCGTTGGTCACCAGATAGTGAGACCCGTACCCCACCCCACAGGCAATATCGAGAAACCGGCTCCCGGTCAGATGACCGATGGCGAACCGGTAGCGCTCCATGTGAAGTTCGAGCGTCTCTTTCCCGGTGACTCCATCGTCCACCTGATCAGGGACGATCCGTTCCATGCTGTCCGCTTCCAGCATTACCGCTCCTTTTGTCCAAGGCAGGCAGCCGGATCCACGGGGCTGGACGCCGGTTCCTCCAAAGGTAAGACTTGCAGTATCAAGGAGCATGCCGGAGGGCCCCATGCCAGGACCGTCACCCCACATCACCCGTCTGCTCCACATCGTGGATCAGGCCTTCGACACCAAGGCCTGGCACGGGGCTACCCTGCGCGGGGCCCTGCGGGGATTGACCCCCGAAGCCGCCTCCTGGCGCCCGGCCCCCGACCGGCACTCCATCTGGGAGTACCTGCTCCACACCGCATATTGGAAGTACATCGTCCGGCGCCGCTTGACCCGCGACACCAGCCTGACGTTCCCCCGCTCCCCGAGCAACTGGCCAGCGCCGCCGGATACCGTCACGCCTAAGGCCTTGAAGGCGGACATCGCCCTCCTGGTTGAAGAGCACCGGTCCCTGCGCGAGGCCATCGAGCGCTTCCCCGCGGCGCGCCTCGACGACCACGCCCCCGAATCGACCTGGAGCTACGCCGAGCACATCCACGGCATCGCGGCTCACGATCTGTACCACGCGGGACAGATTCAGCTGATCAAGAGGCTCCGGCCCCGCGGCTGAATCTGGCCTTTTGCCCTGCCCTTCGAGGCGCCAGCCCGCTGGCCGGGTTGGCGCGTCCCTCGCCCAGCTCCGTAACCCATTGTACCACAAACACATAGACTGACCGCAACGAGGCGGCGGGGGCCGCCGGCCCCGGGCATCTCTCTTGCTCAGTAGGGGCGGCAGACACTGTTACGGCCGGGTAGCCACCAGGTCGCCCGACGGACCTCTCCCGCACACGACGTGGACGAGATGACACAACTCTACTCGGAACTGTTCCGGACCCGCGTAGCCCAGAGAGTCATGGGGCTGTTTCTCCTGTGTGCCCTCGTTCCCATCATCATCCTGGGCGTGACCGCCTTCGTCCACGTCTCGGGCCAACTCGAGGATCAGACACGGCAACGCCTGCAATCAGCCAGCACCGACGCCGCTCTGGCCCTCAAGGAGCGGCTGAGGTTCGTGACCCTGGAACTCGACCGGGTGGCAGTCAGGCTCCGTGACGTCCCGACCGGGAGCGAGCGTGTCGCACTGCGGGCCGTAGTTCCGCCCACCGGCCTGGCCAGCGTGGTGGTGGAGCGCGGCGAGTGGGCCCACCAGGAGCCTCTCCTCGGAGCCGCCATCCAGACGGTGGATCTCACGGAGGCACAACGTGCCCACCTCACGGGTGGCTCGGCACTCCTGACATTGCGTGGCGCCCCGTATCCCGACCTGCTCCTGGCAACCGCGGTCGACCCGGGCATGCTCGACAAGGGCATCGTATGGGCTTCGGTCGACCAGGCGTACCTGTGGGAGGAAGGAGCCCACAGGCGTCTGCCCGAAGGAACGGAGATGTGCGTCTACGCCGGAGAAGGGACCGTGCTGTCCTGTCCCCGGCTGACCAAGACGTTCACCAGCGACGCCAGTCCGGACCCCCGCATGGCGGGGATGTGGGGCTGGGAAGTCGGCGGAGAGGACTACCTGGCCGCCACCGGCTCGGTCCAGCTGGCCCACGAGTACGGCACCCCGTCGTGGACGGTGGTTCTGGCGGAACCGCGGTCGCTGGCCATGGCGCCCCTGGCCGAGTTCCGTCGGTCGTTTCCGCTGGTGCTGCTGCTGGCGGTGATGGCGGTGCTGGGAATCACCCACTTCCAGGTGCGCCGCTCCATGGAGCCGCTCCGCGCCCTGGCAGACGCCACGAGCAGAATCGCCCGCCACGAATTCGACGCCGAGGTCACGGTGGCGAGTGGCGACGAGTTCGAGGAACTCGCCAGTTCGTTCAATGCCATGGCACGACGGCTGGGAAGGCAATTCAAGACGCTGACGGCCATGAGCGACATCGACCGGGCAGCCCTGTCGCACAGCAATCAACAGGACGTCATCCGTACCATCCTGGAGCGGACCCAGGAGGCTCTGGGCGGCTCCGGCGTGGCGGTTCTGATGCGGGACAATCCGGATCCCGGATCCTCGTGGAGCTTGGTGGCGATCCGTCAGGATGGACACGACCAGGTGCCGGTGGAGATCACCCCCGGCGAGCTCGATGAACTGTCGGCTGGACAGGACGTCTTTCGCTACCCCGAGGGCCAATCACGACGCTACCTCGAAGCTTGGAGCCGGGCCGACGCTTACCACCTGGTGCTGCCGCTGGTGCGGGCCGGGACCCTGTTCGGCGCCTTGGCCGTGGAGTACCAGCCCGGGCCCGGTGTGACCGAGGCTGAAGAGCGCTCGGCGCGTCAGCTGGCGGATCAGATTTCCATCGCCCTGGCGAACGCCGCACTCCTCCAGGACCTGGACGCCCTGAGCACCGGCGCCCTCACGGCACTGGCCCGGACCATCGATGCCAACTCACCGTGGACGGCGGGTCACTCGGAGCGGGTCACCGACGTTGCCATGGCCATTGGGCGGACTCTGGGATTGCCGGCCGGTGAACTCGACACGCTGTACCGCGGCGGGCTGTTGCACGACATCGGCAAGATCGCCATTCCGGCAGCCATCTTGAACAAGCCGGGGAAGCTGACCGAAGACGAGTACGCCATCATCAAGCAGCACCCGGCCACCGGGGCACGCATCCTGTCTCCCATCCGGGCGTACCGGGACACCATCCCCATCGTGCTGTCCCATCATGAGCGGATTGACGGGAGCGGGTACCCTGGAGGCCTGCGCGGCGAGGACATCCCCTTCCTGGCGAGAATCATGGCCGCGGCGGACGTCTACGATGCGCTCAGTTCGCCGAGGCCCTACCGGCCGGGCTGGACGATCAACCGGGTGGTGGACCACCTGCACGAGGGTGCCGGGAGCCACTTCGACCGCGACATCGTTGCGGCACTGGTGGAGTCGGTCCGTTCCGGGGCCCTGCCCAATGAGACCGCGGGGGCGGTTCCTACCGTCGATCCGGTGTTGCCGGCTCTGGGCCCGCTCCTCCCCGTGGCGTCCGAAACGCCCGCCTGAACTCGATTGCCACCATGCACCCCAGGCACCGTTCCACGCGGCCTTGCCCCCGGCGATGGCGCCTGACGGCGCGGTGACGACCCGTGGTCGAGCCCTTCGACGTTGACCCAACCGAGCTCGACGATCAGGTTGCGCGACAGATCGATGAGGGGAGCACGCCCCTCAATCACCTCCTCGACGCAGCCAGTGATGTCATGAGCACGCACCAAGCCGACGAAGACGAAACACTGCCGGTCCTGGATATCGGCAAGGTGCCCCTCGAGAATGCCCGGGAACAGTTCAAGCAGGCGTTGAGAGAGTTGCGGCCCCGGCCGGAACCACCCAAGGGTCGGCCGCGCCGTTGGCTCCTGCTCGTGGCCATCGTGCTGATCGCCATCGCCGTCATCGACATGCTGCCTGCCGGCTTCGAGGGCGTCCCCGCCCCCTTGATCGGCGCCTGGCAGACGACCGACCCCGGCTATGCCGATCAGGGGTTCGAACTGGCCTCCGATGCCATCGGATTCAGCCAGGGTGCCCGGCGCGTGTCGGTGTGGTACCCCGTCATCGCCGTGGCGTCCGATTCCCTCGACGAGGGCCTGGTTGCGTACCGGATCACCTATGACGACCAGGGGACGGCCTTGGAGTTTTGGCTCACCCTGGACCCGACCGAGTCCACGGTCCGCCTGGACAACCAGCCGACCGTGGTCTGGCGCTCAGATTAGACGGCTATTGGCCCACGGGTTCGGGCAGGTGGGGAAAGATTGCAGGGTGCTTCAAGCTCTGGCGCCGACCGGGATCCGGATCGAGGGGACGGCCGGACCGTCACGGAGTGGGGAGGTGCTAGCCGTCGCGCTCCACGCTCACCGAGGTGATGCCGTGGCCTTCAGGGGGGCGGCGCTGCCAGCGCCGTTCGATCCGGTGACCGAACCCCTTCTCCTTCACCAGGGCCTCGAACGCGGCCCGGGTCTCGGTGGACGCGTCGGCCCACATCGGCTCCGGGATGACGATGGTACCGCCGTCGCCGAGGGCCGGGTCTCCGGCCTCGACGGCGCGCTTGAGCTCGGACAGCCGTGTGTAGTGAAGATCGTTGGTCATGACAACCTATTTAGCGCCCAGAGCAGCCTTTCGGAAGGCCGCGCAGCCCGGTCCCCATCGGGCGCCGCTCACCGGCTCCCCTCGCCGGCCAACTCCGCCATGCGCTGCCGCACCTCCTCCACCTGCGGCTGCAGCACAGGATCGGCTTCGTCCCACAGGTCCGCGAAATCGCCGTAGTACTCCAGGGCCCGCTCGGTGTCGCCGGCCTGGTCGTACAGCTCACCCAGCCGTCTGAGACTTGCGGGGCGCCCCAAAGCGTCGCTTCCCACACGACCGAGTTGTGGGGTGGTCAGGAATTGCTCGTAGTATGCCGCCGCCGAATCCACGGCCCCGGCCTTGTCGAAGGCGTTGGCCAACTCCACGACATAGCAGACCGGGCACGCGTTGCGAGACCGAGCTGTCCGATACGCCGTCACGGCATCCATATACCGACCCTCGGCCATGGCGATCTCTCCATCCATCCCGTGAATGGTGAACGGCTGTTCGTTGATCCGGAGGACCGAATCCACCTCCGTCAAATACTCGGTTCGCAACTCCCTGGCCCGTTCCACTCGGCCCGCCCTGGCAAATGCAAGCACGATTCCCTCGTACGGGGTGGCCTCGGGGAGGGCAGCGAACGTGGCTTTGAAGGACCCTGACTGGATGGCCGTTTCCAGGGCCGCCAACTCACCAGCCTCCTGGCCGAAATGTACGGCCAGCTGTGCCCGACCCAGCAGGACCCAGAACTCGAGGAAGGGCCGCACCCCCGGCCCGGCGAACTCGACCGCGCTCTCCAACTGCTGGACGGCTTGTTCCAACTGGCCCTGGTGCATCGATGCCGAAGCGATGCTGAATCGCTCTCCGGGCCAGGACTGGAGGCGCCGCTCGGCCAAGTCGGTCCAGGCAACCTCGGCATCGGCGTACTTGCCGGTTGACCACAAGAAGTGACCATGGGTTTGCAGAGCCGCTGGATTGTCCGGGTAGAGCCTCAAGGCTTCTGTCATGAGGCTGTCCGCCAACTCAACGTCCCCCAGCGCGACTGCCGACGTGATGGCGCCAAGGTAGGTGGCGCTGAGACGGTTGCCGGCGGCCAGCGACCGGCGCTGCAATTCCGCCGCCTCCTCGATCCGTTGTTGATTGTTGTAGACGATCCCCAAGTTCACCAATGCAATGGCGTCCGTCGGATAGCGATCCAACAGGGCGCGATAGGCGCGTTCGGTGGCTTCCAGATCGTGGGTCACCCACTGGTGGTAGGACCCTTCGGCCAGCAACCGCTCCCGGTCGGTCAATCGGTCTCGGAGCTGGTACGCTTTCGTCAGAGCGGAATCGACCAGGGGAAGGTCGGTAGCGGCAATCAGGCGCATGATGCCGATCTTGCGCCACGCCATGGCGAAGGTGGTGTCCAGCTCGGCGGCCTCCTCATAGAGTTGCAGCGCCAGCCCATAGTCGCCATGCAGGCGCGCCTCGATACCTCGACTGTAGGACCGCAACGCCTCCATCGAGCTGGTCGTTACCTGGTTGAGTGGCGGATCCGCCCGTATGCTCCGAAGCGACTCGCCGATCTGTTCGCGCAGGTTGGCCGACAGCCGGTCGACGGCGATGACGATGTCGTCGGCGCTCTTGGCCGTTTCCCGGACCGATACCAGGGCCTCCCCGCCCCGATCGACAATGCGGCCCGAAATGACGTACCCATTTCCGACCGCTCGAACATCGCCGCTGATGACCGCCTTGAGCCCGTCGCGCTCGGCGATGGCCATGGCGGTCGGTTCGTCGATCACCGCATCGGCCCTGAGCTCCATCAGCGACAACATGCCGTTGATCTGCGCCGGCGTCATGAGGGTGATGACGGGCGACTGCTCGAGATCGATGCGCAACAATTCGGTGACGTCGTCGCCCAGCGTGACGTCGTCCGTCAGGTTGTCGAACTGGGCCAGGACGACGCGATCCAGCGCGTCCAGTTCGCCCCTGGTGACCAGCGTGGCCCCGGGTCCGATCCCCATCGCCTTGAGTGCCGAGTAACCGGCCGCCACGAACACCAGCCCCGCGAACGCGGCGACCCCTCCGAGCAGCGCCTTCCGCCAGGTGAAGGCGCGGCGCACCGGCGCCTCTTCCTGCGAGACATGGATGCCGGTGGTGGCCAGGACCGTCCGCTGGCGTTCGAGCATCCCGGTAACCACGATGATGGGAAGCCCGACGGCCAGGAGGGCCACCGCCCCGAGAAACACCCAGTCGGGAAGGCCGAGCGCCATCATGAGGCCGTAGGCCAGCCCCAGAATGCCGATGGCCGCCAGCCCGAACAGCGCCGCGACCCGCACCGGGTGGCCCTTCCTGAGGGCCGCCTCGAGCGCGCCGGAGTCGACCGGCTGGGTGTCCGTGGGTGTCAGCCCCGCGGCCGGCGTCAGGCCACCCGTCGGCGTGTGCGGCACTTCGAGTTGCCTGAGCATCTCGTCGGCCGACTGCCAGCGGTCGGCCGGCTTCTTTTCCAGGCACTTCATGACCAGGGCCGAGAGTTGCGGTGGCGCCGTCTCACGCGAACGGGTCACGTCCTCCGGAGCGGTGGTCACATGGGCCGCCAGCACCGCCTGGGGCGTGGGTGCCACGAACGGTGGCCGCCCGCACAGCATCTCGTACGCCATGGCGCCAAGGGCGTACAAGTCGGCGCGATGGTCGATGTGCGGGTCGGCCGCGGCCTGCTCCGGCGCCATGTAGGCGGGGGTGCCCAGGGCCACGCCCGCGGTGGTGACGCTCTGCTTGCCGGTGGCCTCGCTCACCGCCTTGGCCACACCGAAGTCCATCACGATGGCATGCCCGTCGGCCAGCATGACGTTGTCGGGCTTGATGTCCCGATGCACCACGCCAGCCGAATGGGCCTTGGCCATGGCGTCGGTCACCTCTCGGAGGATCTTGGTCGCCTCTCCGATCGGGAGCTCCCCCTCCCGATCCAGCTTGGCCCGGAGCGATTCACCCTGTACGAAGGGCATGGCGTACCAGAGAAGCCCCACGTCCTCACCCGAGTCGAACAGCGGCAGGATATGGGGGTGTTGCAGCTGGGCCGCGATGGTGATCTCGCGCAGAAAGCGGTCGGCACCCAGCTGGAGTTCGGGCTTGAGGACCTTGACGGCGACCTGTCGGTTGTGCTTGAGATCGGTCGCCAGGTAGACGGTGGCCATGCCACCCTGCCCCAGCTCGCGCTGAAGCTGGTAGCGGTCGGCCAGGGCGGCTTTCAAGTCGTCGAGCGTCGCCATGACCTTAGTCGCTCTCCCCGGCCACGGCGGCCATGACCACGCCGCGGTGAAGCCCCTGTTCCTCGGCAAGAAACACCCGACTCACGCCGCCACCACCCAGCTCGTCCAACAGCCGGTAGGTGTCGCCGACGACGGTTTGGAGTCGATCCTGGAATTCGGGCATGGACTCCTGGAGCGGTGGGGCGTGGCGGAAGAATCGCCATCAACGGACCATGAAGAATGGGGACAATCTCGTAACGGGGCAAGGAGTTAGGAGACCGAGTCCGCGCGACCTGGACAACGTGCTGGACGATGGCTCCCGGTGAGTGCCGAGGTGCGGAACCGGTCATTTCCTCCTGAGCCACGCCCCGTGGCGCTCGGCGGAGACCCTGCCGTCACTGAAGACGGCCCGTCCGCGCAGGAACGTCGACAGCACCCGCCCCCGCATGACGCGTCCGGCATAGGGCGTGTGCGGGTGGCGATGCAACAATCGCTGCGGCTCCACCGTCCATTGCGCCTCGGGGTCGAAGACCACCAGATCGGCGTCGAATCCCGGCGCGATCCGGCCCTTCCGATGGTCGAGGCCGGCCAGCCTGGCCGGCTCCTCGCACATCCAGCGCACCACGTCGGCCAGATCGTGCCCCCGAGTGGCCGCCTCCGTCCAGACAGCGGGCAACGACACCTGGAGTGACTGGATACCGGGCCAAGCGGTCAGGAAGTCGCCGCGCCCGAAGGCCTTGAGCCCGGCCGGACAGGGGGAATGATCGCTGACCACCATGGTCACCAGGTCTCCCTCCACCAGGTTCCACAGCAGCTGGCGATTGATGGCGTCCCTGATCGGCGGAACGCACTTGTACCCGGTGGCGCCATCCGGAATGGCCTCGGCGTCGAACGTGAGGTAGTGCGGGCAGGTCTCGGCGCTGAGCAGGAGATCGCGCTCGCGAGCTTCCGCCAGCGTGTGCCAGACGTCCGCCGAGGAGATGTGGAGCGCGTGGACCGGGCATCGATGCGTGGCGGCCAGGGAAGCCAGTCGTTCGATGCCCTGCGCTTCCGCCTCGGAAGGATGCCGCAGGAGGTATCTGGAATACTCACTGGGGTCGTCGCTCCCCAGTGCATGCCGGGCCGTCGACGGAGGATCGGGGTGTTCGCAGTGCACCAGCAGTGGGGCTCCGGCGCCGGCCAGCACGGACGCCACGCGGTCCAGATCCTCCGTGTCGACCGCCGTGCGATCGTCGACGCCGGAAGGGGTCAACGTGGCCACACACCCCAGCGCGCCGGCCCGAAGCAGCGGTTCGAGGCCGGCGACGTTCTCGGGGACCGCCGCGCCCCAGAAGCCATAGTCCACGACCGAGCCGTTCTCCACCGCCCGTGCCTTGGCATGGAGAACGTCCACCGTCGTCACCGCCGGCCCTCCGGACAGCGGCATGTCGACCACCGTCGTGATGCCGCCCGCCGCGGCCGCCTCGGTGGTGCCGGGGAACCCCTCCCAGGCCATCTGGTCGGGTTCGCAACTGTGAACGTGG
>JBDHIK010000184.1:0-3931 GCA_039587475.1 Gemmatimonadota bacterium
CATGCCCGAGGCCGCGATGCGCTCCTGCAACTGCTGCACGAGATCGGGCCTGGTCTGGAGCAACAGTTCGGCTTCCTCGGGAGAGGGGAGCTCCTGGGCGACCAATGGCGCCGTTGCCAGGAGACAGCAAAGTCCCAGCAGAACGGGGATGCGGACGGAGTCGGGTTTCGCGGTGATCATCGGTCAGGCAACTTGCCGTGTAAGTGAGTCTACGTCAAGCGCTTGCAGCGCCGGAGGCTGCTGAGAGCCGCTGCCAGAACCCCCAGGCCTTGCGCGCCAGCGCATCGGGCGTGAAGTCGTGCAGGGCTCGCTGTCGGGCTGCGGTGCTCAGGGCGCGGCGACGAACGGGGTCGTGCTGCAACGCACGAAGTGCGGTTGCCAGCGTGTCGGGGTCCTCCTCTGGCACCGTGATCCCTCCTTTGCCCACCAGATCAGGAAGCACACCGCCCTCCGTGACCAGCGCCGGAACCCCGTAGGCCATGGCTTCCATCAGGTGGATACCGCCCGGATCGTACCAGTTCGGTGTCCGCCGGGACGGCAGGACGATGCAATCGAGCGTGGGCCAGAGCTCGCGCCAGGCGGTCCGGGACTGGCCACCGGTCCAGGACACCCGCGCTGCGATGCCCAGGCGCTCGGCCAGTCGCTCCAGCGATTCCTGCTCCGGGCCGCTGCCGATCACGGTGAGGTGCCAGGTGCCATGGACCTGAACACAAGCCTGAAACAGCAGGTCGAGGCCGCGTTCGGGGACCAGCCGGCCGGCGAACCCGATGGCGAAGCCCTCCCGCTGGGAGGGGCCGAGTTCCAGCGGCGGGGTCACGCCCTCGAACGGGATGATCGCCATCGGGGCGTTGCTGAAGGGTCGAACCTGGTCGGCCACCGCCCGGTCGGCGGCGATGATGCCGGAGGCTCCGGCCAGGGCCTGTCTGGCATAGCGTTTTTGCAGGATGGAGAGACGGCGCGATTGGACCGTGCGTACGGATATCACGGTTCGAAGGCCCAGTCGCCTGGCCACGGCCGTGGCCACGGCGGCCACCTGGGTTCCGGGCTCTTCGTCGACGTGAACGATATCGGGACGCACGTCACGCAGCAGGCGCGAAATGGTGCGGGTGTTCCAGCGGGCCGGCGCGTCTCCGGGGAGCGATCCTCGCACGTGGACCGGGACGATCTGCAACGTGCCGTCCTCACCGGTCGCCGTCAGAAACGGTTCTTCACGCCGGGACGGGTGCCATCGATGCGGCACGGCCAGCCAGAGTTGACCACCCAGGGAGCTCAGGGCATGGTAGCGCGATCGCTGCTGGGGGTCGGCCGCCCGATGAGACAGAATGACGCTGCGCAACGAACCTCCGAGAGTACGGGAACCCGGGGAATAATGGCGTCGGCGGATGCCGCATCCAAGTGGTTATCTTTGGGACATCATGCGAGTCCTGCACCTTGCCAAGTACTACTGGCCCCGTTCGGGCGGCGTCGAACGCGTCGTCAAGAACCTCGCTGAGGGTACCGCCGCGCTGGGACACGAGGCGGAGGTGCTCGCCGTCGAAACCCGATGGCAATACACGGGGCGGGGCAAGCGAGGACGCCGGCAGCGCACCAACGTCACCAAGGCCTTCTCGTTTGGCGGGCTCGGCCTCCAGGAGTTGGCGCCGGGATATCTGACCGGGATGTGGAAGCGGGCGGATATCATCCACCTGCATCACCCCCACGCGTTGGCGGACGTCGTCAGTCTGCTCCGGCCGAGCAGGGCGCCGGTGGTGGTGACCCAGCACGCCAGCGAAACCCGCGGTTCCCGCCGCTGGCTGGCCCGACGCGCCCTGAGTCGGGCGGCAGCCATCGTGGTGCCAAGCCGGGCCCACGTCGCGCTGTGTGCCGAGCTGGAAGGCTTCGAGTCCAAGATCGACATCATCCCCTTCGGCATCGACGAAACCCGCTGGATGGACCTCAAGGGGCCTCCAGTGCGGCGCCCGGCACGGGCGCTGTTCATCGGCCGACTGGAGGCCTACAAGGGAGTGGACGTCCTGCTTCGCGCCCTGTCCCGGACTGAGGACATCGACCTGGACGTCATCGGTCACGGGCCACAGGCGCCCAGGCTCAAGACGTTGGCCAAGGCCCTGGAGCTGACTGACCGGGTCCGCTGGTATGGCGAGTACCCCGACCAGGACCTGCCCCGTCGCATGGAAGAAGCCGATTTCGTCGTGGTGCCCTCGGTGACCGTCTCGGAGATGTTCGGCCTCGTTCCCATCGAAGCGATGGCCGCAGGACGTCCCGTCATCACCACCGACCTGCCCAGTGGCGTCAAGGAAGTGAACGTGGCCGGCGAGACGGGGTTCGTGGTCCCGCTGCGGGACGTGGACGGATTGGCGCACGCCATGACGACACTCGCCGGTGACCCGGAGGTGGTGCGCAAGATGGGTGAGGCCGGCCGCCGCCGTGTGAACGAGCGGTTCACGCGCGGCATGATGACCGAGCGGCATGTTGAGCTGTACCAGACGCTCCTCGGCTGACGGTGGCGGGACCCATCCCCGAGCAATACTCCCAACCCCCGGTACTGATTCCCTCCATGGCACGACCACATCGGATTGCCAGGCCCCTGTCCAGGTGCCATCGATGAATACGGTACGGCCCAGGTTGCGCCTCGTGGTCGTGGGTCACGTGGATCACGGCAAGAGCACCATTCTCGGGCGCCTCCTGGCTGACACGGGGTCGCTGCCGGAGGGGAAGCTGGAGCAGGTCCGGGCGTCGTGCCAGCGGCATGCTCGGCCGTTCGAATACGCCTTTCTGCTGGACGCCCTGAAGGACGAGCGGTCGCAAGGCATCACCATCGATGGCGCCAGGGTGTTCTTCTCGACGGCATCCCGAGACTATCTGATCGTGGACGCACCCGGGCATATCGAGTTCCTCAAGAACATGGTGACCGGCGCGACCCGGGCTGAGGCGGCCATGCTGGTGATCGATGCGGCCGAAGGGGTCCAGGAAAACTCCCGGCGTCATGGCTACCTGTTGGGTCTGCTCGGAATCAGCCAGGTGGCCGTGCTGGTGAACAAGATGGATCTCATCGACTACGACGAGGACGGCTACCGGCGCACGGTCGCAGAGTACTCCACGTTTCTGAAAGGGATTGGTGCGCAGCCGATGGCGTTCGTGCCGGTCTCGGGGCGTGAGGGGGACAACCTGACGGTCGCACCGGCCGCCATGCCCTGGTACCAGGGGCCCACGGTCCTCGATCTGCTGGATGCGTTCGAGGGATCGAGGCCGCGGACGGACCTGCCGTTCCGGATGCCGGTGCAAGACGTCTACAAGTTCACTGCCGACGGGGACGACCGGCGGATCGTCGTGGGCACGGTCGAGACCGGCACCGCCGCCGTCGGAGACGAGTTGCTGTTCCTGCCGTCCGGCAAACGCAGCCACCTGAAGACGGTCGAGGCATTCCCCCGGGTGGTGGCTGAGTCCATCAGTGCGGGGCACGCCGCCGGGGTGACCCTCGAGGAACAGATCTACGTTCCGCGCGGTGAGATTGCCGTCCTGCCGTCCGAATCCCGGCCCGAGGTGACGACCCGGTTTCGCGCCAACGTGTTCTGGCTGGGACGCGACCCTCTCGTCCGGGACCGGGAGTACGTCCTGAAGCTGGGGACGTCCCGGACCACCGCCCGGGTCGAAGCCGTTCAGCGGGTCATCGATGCGTCAACTCTCGCGGTCGATGATGCGGCCGCGGCGGTGGCCCGGCATGCGGTCGCGGAAGTCACGCTGAAGCTGAGCCGCGCCATTGCCTTCGACCTGCAGGAGACAGTCCCGGAGACCAGTCGCTTCGTGATCGTGGACGGCTACGAGATTCGTGGCGGGGGCGTCGTCCTCGAGGCGCTGCATGATGAGCAGGCGTGGGTCCGGGAACGGGTGCTGCTCCGGAACGCCAAATGGGAGCCGAGCGCCATTCCGCCGG
>JBDHIK010000185.1:0-5149 GCA_039587475.1 Gemmatimonadota bacterium
TGACCCAGGATACCGGCACCCGGGGCTGGTCCGGGTCGATCTCCCAGGGATGGATGTAGAACATGCCCGGCTCTCTCTGGCGCACGCATTGGTGGAAGGCGCGTTCGACCAACTGGTACGGGAGGTGGCGGAGATAGCCACCGCCGGCGGCGGGCAGGCGCAGTGGTCCGACACGAAGCGTCGTCATCGGCAATTCCACCAACGACCCGGCGCGGCGCTCGATCCGATAGGGGACACGGGGCGCGCCCGGGTACCCGTAGTCCGGCCGCCGAATGGGGAAGATGCTCGAATCGTAGGCATACCCTTCTTCGAGCAGGACATCGAAGGCCCACTCGCGACCGGGGATCACGGAGAAGCTGGGGGCCCGATAGCCATACACTCGACACCCGGTGACATCTTCGAGGAGCCCCCGCGACCGGCGAACGTCCTCGCGGAACTCTTCGGGAGTCAGCGCGCCGATCGGCTGGTGCCACCAACTGTGACTGGCAATCTCATGCCCTTCGTCCCGGATGCGGCGGATGAGGTCCGGCGCCCGTTCCGCCAGCCACCCTACCGTGAAGAACGTGGCCCGGACGTCGTACTGGTCCAGCACGGTCAGCAGCCGATCCGTCTGAAGTTCGGCACGTGACGGCCAGCGTTCCCAATCGCGGCGCGGTACGACTCCGGAGAGAGCCACGACCTGGAAATACTCCTCCAGATCGACCGTGAAGAAATGACGTTGCGGAAGCGCCCCGGATGACGTTGGGTCCATCACGGGCCGGGTGACCCTGAGGCCAGGCCGCCACTCACCATCGCCGCGGCGATGTGATTCGCGATGACCCGGTTGCCCTCAGGCACGGGGTGCACGAAGTCCTGCCACATGGGTTGTTCGACGGTATCGAACGCGTGACTGAGGTCGATCAGGTGAGGATCGGTGGCGACGCGCTCAATGATGGATAGCCGCACGGCCTCGAGCAGAGGGACGAAACCAATGGCCATGCCTCGATCATACATCTCGCGCTCTTCGTCGTTCAATCCGCCGGCGTCCGAGTAGATGCTGGGCTGCCAGGCGACCAGGTAGTCGAACCCGTACGACTCGGCCAGCAGCCCGACCATGGCAACGGTATGGAGGTAGGTCTGGACGATCGAGGCTCGCAGCGAGTCGGCGCTCGGGTCGCCCAGGTGCGTCGCCTCCCCGGCCTCCGATCCCGCCGCCGCTTTGAAGCTCCCCAGCATCGCCACCAGGGCGCTCCGCTCCAGGACTTGTGTCAGGAGCGACGGCGGAGGGACCTCCTCGAGCTTCTGGGCAATCCGCTCTGGAGCGTAATGTACCCCCGGGCGACCGGTTTCGGTTTCAAAGGCCGCGTGCACGTCGTTGAAACCATCGTAGAAGATCACCAGGTCCGGCACCTGGCCTTGCTGCAACACCCTGACGAGGGCAATCAACTCCTGCGTCGACACGAAGCCGTTCTGACCCATGTTCACCACACACACGGGAGACGAACCGGCGTTCCAATACTCCTGGAGATAGGCCGGAATCGTCCCCCAGTCCGGGACCCCCCAGCCCCAGACCGTCGAGCCGCCGAAGACGAACACGCGATAGGCATCACCACCACAGGAAGCGCCCGGCGTCAGCCGGAAGCCTTCCGGGGTAATCGTGGTGAGCGCCCCGTCGAAGGGAGCGGTTCGCCACAGGACATACGGCTGGTAGCGGAGACCGGCCTCTGCCACACGATGCTCCGGCCAGAAGGACGCCGCCCAGTCCGTGCCGGCGACGTAGGACAAGTCTTCGCGCCGGACAGACGCGCCGTGACTGTCCTGCTCCGGTTGACTCCTGAACAGGCGCCCCGCCGGACCGGCGGCCAGTTCGACCACCATGAGCAGCAGGATCGCCGCAACCAGCATCGCGGCACCGTCACGGAATCGTTCTCCGGCCTTGGACCAGGTCCCGGCAACGAAGATCAGAGTCGCTCCGAGCAGCACGAGCAGCGCCTGGGCGCGTCCAAACGACGTGAGCACGGCCGAGAGGCCGTCGATCGAGACGGCCACCAGGATGAGGAGGCCACCGAGAAGCCCCAGACCTAGGCGCAGCAGTTTGACAGGTGGCATGAACGCTTTCTTGGATACGGTTCGGCCGACTCGGGAGTTGCCGTCAATATCATGGAAGAGCAGAATTCATACCAGCGGCCCAACGCAGCGGGAGTCCAAATGGGCCTGGAGAGAGATGATCCGTTTGCCTGCCAGGATACGCCAGAGAGTCTCGCTGCAACCCGGATGGCCATCCCTGGCCCTCCTGGCGTGGCTCGTCGTCATCGGCACCGTGACTCTGGTGCCGGATCCGTCGCTCGTAGAGCTGGCCGCGTCCACCCCGGTATGGTGCCTCGTCTGCGGTAGCATGGGCACGATCGACGTGCTGTGGAATGTGCTCCTGTTCGTTCCGCTGGGGGCATCCGCACGGTGGAACGGCTGGTCGCCGAAGAAGTCGATCTTCCTGGGCATCGCGGTGTCATGCACCATCGAGGCCCTCCAGGCCACCGTGCTCCCCGGGCGCGACGCCAGCCTGAGCGACCTGGTGACCAACAGCAGCGGCACCCTGCTCGGCGTGTATGCCTTCGGCTGGCGGCCGCTCGTGCTCCAACCAACGCCCCAGCAAAGCCGCCGCTTTCTGGTTGGTGGTCTGGTGATGTGGTTGGCCACGACCGGCGTCATGGCATGGGGGTTCGCGCCTCATGTGTCCACCGGGACGTATTTCGGTCAGTGGGCACCCTCGTTCCGCCATCTGGGACAGTTCCGCGGGGACATCCTCGAAGCGACCGTGGCCGGCTTGCCACTGGCCCAGGGTCCGTTCGCACGGAGTTCCGACGTCCAGAGCCGATTGGGCCACGCCGACACCTTATGGGCCAGGATACGCACGGCCGCACCACCCACTGACCCTGCGCCGATCGTCTCCCTTGCCGACGACAGGCCCACCACCCTGTTGCGTCTGTCACAGGCCGGGCGCGACCTGGTGTACCACAGCCATACCCGATTGGGGCAGTTGAAAATGCGGGATCCGGCCGTGGTCCTCAGGCAGGCGTTCCCATCCCGCGCAGGCGTGGAGCTGGAAGTCGCCGGAGGAAGGACAGCCAGGACCCTCTCGGTATGGCGAATCGACGGTGCAGGCCTGCGGCTGACCACGGTGCGGGTCAGCCCCCACTGGTCGTGGTACGCGATCTTCCCGGTCGACGTCACCCTGGGCCGAGCCACGGTCCTCGTCACCGGGCTTTGGCTCTGCCTGCTGATGGTGCCCCTGGGGTTCTGGACCACGCGAACGGCAGCACAAGGCTCTGCCCTCATCTGGTGGACCGCTCTGGTGGTTGGGCTGCTCGTCGGGGCAGTGGCCGTACCCCTGGTCGCCGGCCTCGACACCACCGCTCCGATCGAATGGGCCGGTGTCCTGGTCGGGATCGGGTTGGGAGCGCTGATCTCTCGTCGCCAGGCGCTCACCCTCGTGCGGGGCGCGGCCCGGAATCCCTCGCCGATCCAAACGGCGACACCAGACTGACGGCATAGCGACCGGTCTCCCAGAGATGGCCCAACGGGCCGGACGCGCGGCCGACCGGGGCACCCTGGTAGGAATCGTCATCGCCATCGACATCGACCGATGCGGTCCACGGGAATCTCTCTCCATGGCCGCTCTTTCCGGGGCGGATCGCAAGGCGCCACAGGGTGCGCTGCAAGGCCAGGGACGGACAGACCCGTTCGGGCACGTCCAGGCCGGCGGCGAGGTGCCGAACCAGGGCACGCCGGCCCACAGGCTCCCAGACCAGTTGGTGGGCGGGATCGTCCATCGGTGTCGTCACCCCGGACAACTCCCGAGCCAACCGCAACACCCAGTAGCAACAGCTGACGGCCCGCCGTCGCTCGGCCTCCACCCGGAATTCGTCCCAATCGACCCGGCCACTGGCCGCCAGACAATGCAGATCCCGAAAGGCCCGCCACGCGCCGGAGGACAGGGCGTGGGACCACCCCAGGTGGAGACAGACATGAAGCGCGGCATGAACGGTTGAGGGCATCCTGCCCTGTCCGCTCGGGTGGGGTTCGCTCCGGCTCCGCACCGCATCGGCGACGCCTCCAAAGGGACTGCCGCGGGGAAACAGGTCCGTGTGCAGTTCGAGACCGATGGCCCCAGTGGCATCGAGGAGTGGTGGCAGATGGTGGTGCTGGCCGTAATCGGCAGCTTCGAATTCCTGCACCGGAAGCCAGCCGGCGGCCAGGGCCAACTCCCGGCTCCGCGCTGCATCCTCGACCCTGACCAGCAGGTCGATGTCGCACATGGGCCGGTCGCGAAACCCCTGGTAGACCGTCGTTGCCAGCGCAGCGCCCTTCAGAATGACCGGTTCGATGCCCCCCTTGTGCAGGGCTTCGAGTGTGTCCCGCAGGCGGGCCTCGAGTGTGGCCGCGGTGAATCCCGCCACCATGGACTGACGTCGAAACGCTTCCCCGATTTCTGTAGGTGGCTGAATACCAAGTGCTTCGAGCCGCCGCCAGACCACCGCCACCACGCGTTCCCTGGCAGCCAACCACAGAAATCTGTCCCAGCGGAACTGCGGGCCCATCAGGCCCCGGATGTCGTCGTCGCGATCCTCCGGACCGGCGGCGGCGAACAGGGCGGCAGCTTCGGGCGTCAGCCAGGTCACCCCGTGGTCCCCATCAGTAGTGCGACAGCGTGCCGGCACGCTTGGCATAGCGCATGGCGAACGCAAACGTCGCGGCGGCCAGGAGACTGAGGCCGACGGTGAACACGGTCAGCACGGACAGGTCGAACCAGACGGTCTCCAGGGAAGCGCCATCGAGTAGCAGCCGGCGGATTGCTCGCAAGCCGTAGGTCAGCGGCACGACGGCGGACACACTCTGGATCCAGGATGGGATGACCGATGTGGAGTAGTAGACCCCTCCCAGAAGTGACGTTCCCGCAACGATGCCGGGGACGAACGGCCCGGAGGTTCGGAAGATCAGCACGGCCGCCGCCGCCACGACACCAAGGGCCAGGTAACAGGCGACGACGAGCAGGATGGCGGCCAGCGCGAGCGGCACACCAGCCCATTCAAGGTGCACGCCAAGGACGACGCCGGCGATCAACATGAGCACGGACCTGAACCCCGACCACAGGAGTTCGTAGCCGACCTGT
>JBDHIK010000052.1:0-18034 GCA_039587475.1 Gemmatimonadota bacterium
GTGGTGTAACCGGTGACGGGAAAGAGGCTGTCGTTCCCCAGCAGCGCGCTCAAGCCCTTCTCGACCCCGGCCGTCGCGGCATGATCGGCGATCGACACCCGCTCGGAGTACTTCCGGGACAGGGCGCCGCCCACCGTCATCATGGACGCGGCCACGGCCACCGAGCTCACGGCCAGGGCCACGAGCACCACGGTGATCAGGGCGACGCCACGTTCGTTGTCGACCATGGGCAACTGGGGATTGCGCATTGGACTCCAGAATGAGGACGCTGTTCAGACCGGGCCATCAGGAGCAAGGTGCGGGCCCGGGACACAAGCTGCACCCGAGCTCTCCGGCCCCCCTGATTTCGTCAAATTCCTGCTCGGTTGGGGATCTGAGAAGGTACTTGAGACGAAATCGCTAACTACATTACTTGCAACATCCTTCGGCACATCGCCGATGTCCGGTAGAGGCCGATCGTCCAATCTCTTGACGGCCGATTTTCCGGGGCCTGCAGCATGTCGCAGCGCCGCCCGATTGCGGCCCCGGCGCCTCAGCAAGGCTGTCGCGCCGGAGCCTCAGGGCCCGAATGTATAACGCCACCGACGCCAGAGGGTTAGGACCCCCTACGGGGTCAAACGGTGGCCGCCGCAGCCCCAGCCGCCTCCTGGGCCGCGGGCCGCTCCACCGGAAACCCCTTGATGGCCCAATCGGCGAAGCCGCCCACCAGATTGACCACGTTGGTCATGCCGTGGGCCTGAAGGACCGAGGCCGCGATGGCGGACCGGGCCCCGCTCTGGCACTGCAGCACCAGGGGCCGGTCGGTCGGCAGCTCGGCGCGCCGATCCGCCAGATACCCCACCGGGATGTTGACGGCCCCCGGCAGGCGCCCGGCGGCGTACTCGCTGGCGCCCCGGACGTCGATCACCGCCACCTCGTCCCGGTCCATGCGGTCCTTGAGGTCCGCGATGGTGGTCATGGCCACCGTGGCCCGCGGCGCACCCTCCGCCTGCGAGGTCTCGAGGGCGGCACCCGGCACGAACCCGGCGACGCGGTCCAGGCCGATCATGGCCAGGTCGCGGACCGCCTCGTCCATGGCATCCTCGCGCCCCTCGTCGGTGATGAGGATGATGTCCCTGTCGTAGGGGATCAGCCACCCGGCCCAGGTGTTGAACGACCGGTTCAGGGGGATGTTGACGGTGCCCTGGAGATGGCCCTCGGCAAAGGCGCCGGGATGGCGCGTGTCGACCACGGCGGCGCCAGCCCGCATGCGGTCGGTCAGCGTGTGGCACGGCACCTCGGGCACGTGCGGCCAGCCGTTCAGGATGTCCGGTCCCACCTTGTTGATGCGCTTCATCTCGGCGAAATACTTGGGCGGCTCGGGCTGCCCCGCCAGGATGGCCTGCACGAAACGCTCTTCGTTATCCTCGGCCAGACCCCAGTTGGCGATGCGCTCGTACCCGAGCGTGCTCGACGGCACCGCGCCCAGCGCCTTGCCGCAGGCCGATCCGGCGCCGTGCGCCGGCCAGATCTGCAGATGGTCGGACAACTTCTTGAAGCGCTGCAGCGAGGCGAACAGGTTGCGGGCGCCCTCCTCCATGGTGCCGGCAATGCCGGCGGCCCGCTCCAACAGGTCGGGCCGGCCCACGTCGCCCACGAACACGAAGTCGCCGGTGAACACGCCCATCGGCACGTCGGTGGCCCGGGTGTCGG
Source organism: Gemmatimonadota bacterium (assembly GCA_039587475.1). Taxonomy (GTDB): domain Bacteria; phylum Gemmatimonadota; class Gemmatimonadetes; order Gemmatimonadales; family GWC2-71-9; genus N074bin45. The sequence goes on from JBDHIK010000052.1 coordinate 1,693, forward strand.
TGATCATGAACGAGATGTGTTCCGGCGTGTGGCCCGGCGTGTGGAGCACCTCGACCTTGATGTTGCCGATCATGAAGGTGTCGCCGTCGCCCACCAGGGTGCGATTGCCCTCGTCGCCGAACGCGTAGGTCCAGTCAGGGCCGCCTTCCTTGGACAGGTACATGATGGCCCCGGCCCGGTCCGCCAGCTCACGCGTGCCCGAGACGAAGTCGGCATGGATGTGCGTCTCGGTGACGTGGGTGACGTGGAGCCCCTCCCCTTCCGCGGCACGGATGTACTGGTCGATGTCGCGGTTGGGGTCGATCACCAGCGCTTCGCCGGTGGCCTGGCAGCCTACGAGGTAGCTGGCCTGAGCCAATTTGGTGTCGTAGAATCGCTTCAGAAACATGATTCCTCCAGAATCAGACTGAACCCGCGGTCGCCGAGACGGCGCCGGGTCGATGTATCATCAGTTCGCGAACCATGAGTTCGACGTCGCAGGTCGCGGGACGATTGTAGGGCAGCTTGGCCAGCACCATACCCATGGTGCAGGTGTCGGTGGCGCCCGAAAACAACAGGCCCGAGCCGACGAAGGCCGGGACCAGGGCAAACCACGGATTGACCAGAAGCGCCAGCACGGCGCTGACCGCCACCATGGCCCCGGCCACCATGCGCACCTGACGCTCCAGGGACACCCGCTTGGCGCCCCGGACCACCGGAAGATCAGAGGACACCCAAGCGTTCACGCCGCCCTCGAGCAGGTGCAGGTTGTTCATGCCGGCCTGGCGCAGCGTGGTGTCCGCCTTCTTGGCCCGGCCGCCGGTCTGGCACACCAGGATGACTGGATCGGCCAGGTTGGAGCACAGCTCGGCCGCGTGCTCGCCCAGACGGTCGAGCGGCACGTTGTAGGCCCCTTCTATATGCAGCGTTTCGTACTCGGCCGGGGTCCGGACGTCGAGAAAGCGGATGGCCGGGTTGCTCGCCGACAAGCGGCGGGCCTCCCCGGGATTGACGACCGGGGCCACGGTTTCAGTAATCATCGACAAATCTCCATGATAGGTTATATTACTGTACAACGATAAAGCGATATTTCAATCCGTCAAGGGCACGACCGGTGGCCACCTGCCGCCCCGCCGACCCGCGATGACACACCGAGAGGATTCCATGAACCCGACCGTCGACTATGGACTCGCCGTGACCGTCGATCTCCCTTACGCCGAAGCCGTGGCCCGGACCAGAGAGAAGCTGGCGGACGAGGGCTTCGGCGTCCTCACGGAGATAGACGTGCGTGAGACGTTTCGCAAGAAGCTCGACGTGGAGTTCCGGCCCTACATCATCCTGGGCGCCTGCAACCCACCATTGGCCCATCAGGCCCTCAGCACCGAGATCGACATCGGGCTGCTGCTGCCCTGCAACGTGGTGGTGTACGCCGGCGAGGACGGCACCTCCAGCACCGTGACCGCCATCGATCCGGTGGTGCAGTTGGGGGTCACCGGACGCGACGATATCGCGCCTCTGGCCGGCGAGGTTCGGGCCCGTCTGGAGCGCGTCCTGGAGGCCGTCGCCGCGGCCTGAACGCCCTTGCGCCAGCACGGGGGCAATGCGAGTTTCCAGCCCCGGGAGCGGTGGCCGAGTGGCTGAAGGCACCGGTTTGCTAAACCGGCATAGGGGTAATGCCCCTATCGAGGGTTCGAATCCCTCCCGCTCCGTCAGCGCCGAGGCCCCGGTCCCCCGGGGCCTCTCGCATCTGCGGCCTCTTACAGCGACTCGTCCCTATGACCGATCGTCCCCGCGTACGTTTTGCTCCGTCACCCACCGGCTACCTGCACGTCGGCGGCGCCCGCACCGCGCTGTTCAACTGGCTGTTCGCCCGGCAGAGCGGCGGCACCATGATACTGCGCATCGAGGATACCGACCGGGCGCGCTCCACCGACGAGCACACGCAGGTCATCCTGGACGGCCTGGCGTGGCTGGGGGTGACCATCGACGAGGGCCCCTGGTTCCAGGCCGAAGGCGTCGAGCGCCACAAGTCGGAAGCCGAGGGCCTGCTGGCGGCGGGTAAGGCCTACCGCTGCTTCTGCACGCCCGAGACGCTCGAGGCGCAGCGCAAGGAGGCGGCGGCACGCAAGCAACCGTTCCGCTACGACCGCCGTTGTCACAAACTGACGGAACAGGACATCGCCGCACGCATCGAGGCCGGCGACCCGTTCGCCATCCGCTTCCTGATGCCCGACGAGACCATCGCCTGGGACGACATGGTGCACGGCCCGACCAGTTTCCAGGGCGCCGACCTGGACGACCTCATCATCCTGCGCAGCAACGGCACCCCGATCTACAATCTGGCGGTGGTCTCCGACGACCATGACATGGCCATCAGCCACGTCATCCGCGGTGACGACCACCTGTCGAACACGCCCAAGCAGATTGCGCTGTACCGGGCCCTGGGCTACGAGGTACCGCTGTTCGCCCACGTACCGATGATCCTGGGCTCGGACGGCAAGAAGCTGTCGAAGCGCCACGGCGCCACCGCGGTGGGCGACTACCAGGCCGAGGGCATTCTGCCGCCGGCCATGCGCAACTTCCTGGCGCTGCTGGGCTGGTCGCCGGGCGAGGACCGCGAGATCCTCGAGGAGTCGGAACTGATCCGGCTGTTCCGGCTGGAGGACATCCAGAAGAAGCCGGCAGTGTTCGACACCGTGAAGCTCGAATGGATGAACGGCCAATACCTGTCGGCCCTCCCCGCCGAGTCGCTGCGGGCACCGGTGACGAAGGCGCTGGCGGCGTTAGGTGTCACCGCCGGTCGTGCCGACCTCGACGCGCTCATCGACGCGGTCAAGACCCGGTCGCGCACGGTGACACATCTGGCCGAGCAGATCGCCGTGCGCCTGGACGCCGGCCGCATCGTTCCCGACGCCAAGGCCAGCGCCCTGGTCGCCAAACTGGGGCCAGCCTATCACGACAACCTGGGCCTGGTGCTGGCCGCGCTGGAACCGATCGACGCCTCGGCCTGGCATGCCGAGCGCCGGGTCGAGGAGATGCGGGCCCTGGCCCAGGCCCGCGACATCAAGCTGGGCGACATCATGCAGCCGGTGCGCGTGGCCCTGACCGGCACCACGGTGTCGGAGCCGGTCGACCTGTTGCTCACCGTGGTGGGTCGCGACGAGAGTCTGGACCGGCTGCGCAGCGCCGCGCGTCCCGGGTGAGACACCGCGCCTGCCTGTGCGCGGCCGTCGCCGCGCTGGGCGCCTGCAGCGGCGGCACCCGGCTGTCGCTGGAACCGCTTCCCGCCCCGGCGGTCGTGGGCCAACCGCCCGAGTGGCCGGCCGCCACCGTCAGCGCGTCGGATCTGACCGCCTTCCTGAAGATGCTGGGGCCGCCGCGCGCCACCCAACCGGTGCGCCTGGCCTTCGTCGGCGACATCAACCTCGGCACCCTGACCCTGGAGAACGGCCTGCCGCCGGACGCCGGGCGCGGCTTGCTGCGCGACGTCGATTCGTTGCTGGTGGGTGACCTGGTGATGGGCAATTTCGAGAGCACCCTGGCCGACAGCGGCACGCCGGCCAAGTGTCTCGTCAACGGCGTGGTACGCCGCAACTGCTACGCCTTCGTGACGCCGACCTACCTGGCGGACCGGCTGCCCGAGGCCGGCTTCACGCACGTGACCCTCGCCAACAACCACGCCAACGACCTGGGCCCCGAAGGACGCGAAGCCACGGTCGAGGGCCTGAGCCGGGTCGGTCTCCGCGTCGTGGGCCCGGTGGGGCGCATCGCCGTCGACACCATCCTGCGCTCGGACAGCGTGACGGTGGTCGGGCTCATCGGGTTCACGACCTACGCGCACTCGTACGACCTGCTGGACCTGGTGCGGAGCGCCGCCGTGGTGGACTCCATCCGCGCCATGGTCGACCTGCTGGTGGTGACGTTTCATGGCGGCAGCGAGGGGTCGGCCGCCATCCACACCGGAGACGGCCCCGAATTCCTGGGCCGCGAACCGCGCGGCGACCTGAGGCGCTGGAGCCGCGTCGTCATCGACGCCGGGGCCGACGCGGTGGTGGGACACGGCCCCCACGTGCTGCGCGGCATCGAGTTCTACCGTGGCAAGCCCATCGTCTATTCGCTGGGGAACTTCGTCACCTACCGCGGCTTCAATCTGCGGGGACCCCTGGGTGTCACCGCGGTGCTGCAGCTCACGCTGGACCCGGGCGGCAGCTACCTCGACGGGCGGCTGGCGCCGCTGGTCCAGACGCCGGGTGCCGGGCCCCGTCCCGATCCGCGCGGAGCGGCGCTGACGCTGGTGCGGCGCGTGTCGCTGGAGGACTTCGGGGCCACGGCGGCCGGCATCGAAGCGGACGGTCGTATCGTACCGCCCCCGCCCGGCGAGTAACGCTGTCCGTTACCGGCCCCCCGAGTCGGGCGCCTTCCTGGTACTGTCTTCGATGAGCGCGGGGGTGCGCTGGTTTCGGGCGAACTCCCGTTCGCGGTCTTTGCGCTCGCGCAGCTTGCGGACGTTTTCCTTGAACTGTTCGCGCGTGTCGGCCATCCAGGCGGAGTAGTAGATGTCGCGCCGGATCTCCATCATGTATTCCCACTGGCGGTCGCGGAAGTAATTGCCGCCCTCCATCGGCAGCGGCAGCAGCGCCAGAACCGCCGCGGGAATCTTCAAGCCGGCCACGTAGATCCACTGCTGATCGACGCCGAACTCCACACCGCCCACTTCGGCCACCCATGCGGGGAGCTGCTCCAGGTCGGCCGACGGCTCCGCCGCTACCGAATCGAGATAGCTCTGCACGATGGCCGTGACGGCGCTGTCGAGCCGCCGGGCGTGGAGCGCCTGACCGGCGTCGGTCTCGCCGCCGCCGCCGGTCCCGCCCCCTGCGCCGTCACCGCCGCCTCCGGCCTCACCCAGGACGGTGGCCAGTGCCGAGAAGTGGCCCAGACGGCTGACGACTTCCTCCCGTGACAGCGGCAGCGGCGGTATCCAGAGCTGGCCGGTGACGTAGCGCGGCGCCAACTCCACACGACCCGTCGCCGCCGCCGGTGGGGGCACCTCGGGCACGATCAACCCGGGCCCCTCCTCACCACCGGTACCGGTGCCCACGACCCGCGGCTCCACGTCGAACGACGGCAACGTCACCGGCGCCCCGGCGGGGCGTGCCGACGCGCGGTACTCCGCGTCGTGGTCTGTGGGAGCGTCGAGTTCCTGCAAGACGATCAGCCGTGAGGGTTCGGCCGCAGGGAAGGTGCGACGGAGGAACTGGACCAGCACCAATCCCGCCGCGATGTGTACCAGGAGACTGAGGGCTCCCGCCGTCCGATTGCGCCGCCATGCGGGCGCGAACTCCCGCCGGACCGTCATGGTGCTTCCGTTGTGGTCCTTTCCATCGCGGCCACCGATCAGGTCGACACGGTGACGCCGCTGCCGCGTCCTTCGGCCTCGGGCCAGGAATCTCCCAGCCCGTGCCGGGCAAAGAAATCCTCGACCCGGGACAACACCTGGGCCCAGGTGCCGCCGACTCGCTCCGCCGACGGCAGACTGGCGAGCATGAGCGGCCCATAGCGCTTGCGCGTCACCCGCGGATCCAGCAACACCACCACGCCGACGTCGCGGCGCGACCGGATGAGACGCCCGAAGCCCTGCTTCAGTTTGAGGGCCGCGTGCGGCAGCAGATAGTGCATGAAGCCGTCGACCCCCTGCTCCGCCAACCGTTCCAGCCGCGCCGAGGTCACCGGTTCGCTGGGGACCTTGAACGGCAGCTTGGTGAGTACCAGCGCCTTGAGGGCATTGCCCGGCACGTCCACGCCCTCCCAGAAGGAATCGGTGCCCAGCAGGATGCCGTTGCCCACTTCCCGAAAGCGCTTGAGCAGGGCTTCGCGCGGTCCGTCTCCCTGAACCAGCAGGGGCCAACGCGCTCCGATCTGTCCCCGCAGTTCCCGGGCGGCACGCTGCAGCGCGGCGTGACTGGTGAACAGGACGAACATGCCTCCGCCGGAGGCGTGCGCCAGGTCCACCACGGCGCGGCACACGGCCTGGTCGTGGCCGCCGGGGTCCTCCCTCGGATCCGGTACGTCCTCGGGCACGCCGAACAGGCACTGCTCCCCGTAGTCAAAGGGAGACGAGAAGATCTCCCGTACCGTGACAGGCGACGGCTCCAGGTCCAGGCCCAGACGTGATTCGAGGAATCCGAAATCGCCGCCGGCCGCCAGCGTGGCGCTGGTCAGGGCAACGGTCTCGAGCCGGTCGAAGATGAGATCTCTGAGCACCGGCGCCAGTTCCAGAGGCACGGCCGACAGCCGGACCTGGCTGCCGCGCTTGCCGGAGCGTTCCAGCCACCGCACCGTGGGCGGCCCGCCCGGGTTGGGGCGCAGCGTCCGGTTGAGACCGTCGGTGATGGTCTCGAGCCGGCGCACCACGCCGCGCAGTTCCTGCATCAGTTGCTGGCGCCGCTCGTTGGGCTCCGCCTCGAGCAGCCGGTCCGCCACGGTCTCGACGTGGTCGCGAATTTCCTGGAAGGCGCGGATGGCGCCGTCGAGATCGGCGGTGAGGCCCTGGTCCCAGATGTCGTCCGCGGCGAACTCGGCCGTCAGGCGCACCGCGCCGCCGGGGCCGTCAGACAGCCAGTCGTACAGCCTCTGGAACAACGCATCGGAGGCACGTCGGGCGTGTCCCAGGGCCGGCACCAGACGCTCGCGCACCAGGTCCAGGCTGGCGCGGGCCAGCAGGTCGTCCTGCAGCACCAGTTCCTGGTCCAGCGTCGGCACCAGTCCCCTGCCGTTCCGTTCCAGACGGCCCAGCAATCGGCCGGCGCCACGACTGGTCACATGAATGCCGAGGTGGCCGGCGGCGACGTCTTCGAGGTGATGGGCCTCGTCGAGAATGAGGCGCCGGTAGGGCGGCAGCACCGCCGCCTCGAGCCAGTTGTCCTGGGCCTGGCGCACCGCCAGGTCGGCCGCCAGCAGGTGGTGGTTGACGACCACCACGTCGGCTTCGGCGGCACGGCGCCGGGCCCGGAACACGAAGCAACGATCGAAGTGCCGGCACTTGAGCCTGGTGCACAGGTCGGACTCGGCGCACACCTCGTCCCACACGTCGCCCGCCGGCGCCACCGGCAGATCACTCAACGACCCGTCTCCGGTTCGCCCGGCCCACTCCGCCAGCGACAACAGTTCGTCCTGGCGTCCCGAGTCGAGCAGCGTCTGCTGTCCGCTGCTGGCCTGTTCCAGGCGCGCCAGACACAGGTAGTTGCGCCAGCCCTTGAGCATGGCGAAGCTGGGCGTGTAGTCGCCCTCGGCCAGCGCGTCACGCAGCATCGGCAGGTCCTTGCCGATGAGCTGTTCCTGCAGGTTGATGGTGTTGGTGCTGACGACGGTCCGTTCGTTGTTGCGGCGCGCCCACGCCAGCGCAGGTATGAGGTAGGCGAACGACTTGCCGACCCCGGTGCCGGCCTCGAGCACCTGAACGCCGCCGTCGTTGTAGGCGTCCGTCACGTAGGCGCTCATGTCGCGCTGACTGGGACGGTCCTCGTACTGCCCCATCACGACGCCGACCCGGCCGTGCTCCGACAGGGCCTCCACCACTTCGTAGGGATCGAGCGGTTCGGTTTCGCGCGACCGGGGGACTTCGGTCACCACGAAGAGGTCCGATGCACCGTTGTTGATGATGGCGAACCCGATGCCCTCGTCGTGCAATCGGGCGGCGATGTTCAGATCGGCGTTGGAGGGAGCGACGGGACCGTCGGGATGGTTGTGCAACAGCATCTCACCGGGCTGGGCCACACCCGGCAGCGCCAGGACCATGTCGGGCGTACCGCGGGCGACGGTCCGTGCCGCGCTGATGGTGCCGTCGGCCGCGACGGTGGCCACGAAGCACACCTCCCGCCCGCCCGCGTGGGCGATCTCGGTGACCAGGAAGGCTGCGACGTCAGGAAGAATCCGGTCGGCCGGCACGGGCGGGAGTTCCATATGCCGGAATAGTAACCGGGACCGGTCCTCAGGTCTTCAGTTCTTTCTTCTTTGCCGCCGGGAACAGCACGTTGTTGAGGATGAGGCGATAGCCCGGCGAGTGCGGGTGCAGGGACAGGTCCGTCGGCGCGTCGCCGATCTGATGTTGCGGGTCTTCGGGGTCGTGCCCGCCGAAGAAGGTCCAGGTGCCCTCGCCCAGTTCGCCGTGGATGTACTTGACCCACGGCGCGCCCTGTTCGTCCGCCAGGATGGTCACGCCGGGCTTGAGCGTGTGCCGGGTGAAGGACGTGGTCAGGCCGTAGAAGTCGGGGATGACGTCCCGGTGGTTCTGCACCAGCATCGACGCCACCGGATCGATCTTGGCGCTGAAGTTGAACAGTGTGTACGAACCCAGCGACTGCCGGCGCGACGGCGCGTTGACCTGATGCCCGTCGATGTTCGAGAACTGCGGCACCGTCGGGCTCAACACCAGGTCGGCGTTCTCGAAGGCCATGGTCCGCGACCAGTCCATCTTGGCGGACGCGTTGGGGTCGATGGGGTCGCCGTCGGCGTAGTTGGCGGCGATGTCCACGTCCGCGCCGGCCAGCGCCAGGTCGAGCGTCTCGGTGGCGGTGCACATGGCGAACAGGAAGCCGCCGTCGTCGACGAAGGCGCGAATGGTGCCGGCCACGTCGCGCTTGAGCGACGGCACGTTGGGGTATCCCAGACTCCGGGCCATGGTCTCGTTCTGTGACACCATGGCGTTGAGCCAGGCGGAGCCCGAATAGTTCAGGAAGAACTTCGAGTACTGGCCGGTGAAATCTTCGTGGTGCAGATGGAGCCAGTCGTACTCGGTCAGTCCCGCCCCGACGACCTCGGCGTCCCAGACCCGGTCGAAGTCGATGCCGGCGTACTGGAGCGCCATGGTCACCGCGTCGTCCCATGGCGCCGCGTCCGGCGGGGCGTACACCGCCACCTCGGGCGCCTTTTCCAACGGGACCGATTCCATGTTGCCGCCGGCGATCTCGCCGCGAATGGCCAGCAACGTGCCGTCGTCGACCGGTTCGGCGCGCACGCCCGTCAGCTGCGCATCACGCGTGGTGGCCGGATCGGCCGGCACCAGGAAGGCGCCATCCCGGTAGTTGAGAAACCACTCGCACTTGTCGCCGCGCTGCAAGGCGCGGAAGGTGACGCCGTAGGCCTTGAGGTGATCGTCCTGGGTGTCGTCCATCGGCAGCAGCAACCAGGGCGACGCCGGCGTCAGTGCTCGCGCCACGGCGCCGAGGGGCGACAGCGCCGCGACGGCGCCGGTGGACCTCTGGACGAAGTCGCGCCGTTTCATATGGCGGGGACTCCGCCGCGCGCCTGATCGAGCAGGCGGCGCGCCTGTGGCACCAGCGCGCTGTCGCCGTAGGTGATGATCATGTGCTCCAGCACCTCAGCGGCCTCCTGGCGGCGGCCCACGTCGAGGAGCAGGCGGCCCAGTTCGAGTTCCGCCGCCGGTGCCGAGGCCCGGGCGCCCGTGGCCGCGGCGTTACGGAACCAGCGCTCGCCGGCGCTGACGTCGCGGCTCGCCACGGCGACCTTCCCCATGAGGAGGTACACCTCGCCGCCACCAGCGGCGCCCGGCAGACGCCGGGCCACGTCACCCAGTTGTGCGAGTGCCTGTGTGGTATCGCCGCGCTGCAACAGCAGCAGCGCCGCGCCCAGCTCCGGCAGACTGTCCGCTTCGATGGGCTGCACCAGCGCCAGCAGTGAGGTGCGGGCCGCGGCCTCGTCGCGCGTGCCGGCGAAGGGACCGGCCTGCTGGAACAGGTCGGTGGCACCGGCCAGGTCACCTTTGAACAGGGCGATGTACCCCGACACGGCAAGTCCGTCGACCGAACTGTCGCTGGCCACCATGCGGTCGGCACGATCCAGCACGCCCTGCGCCATCCAGCCCCACGCCACCTCGCGCCGGAGCGCCAGGCGTTCCTCGCCTCCCAGGCCACCTTCGAATTCCTCCAGCCGCCGCTCGGCGCCCGCCACGTCCCCCTCCGCCACCAGCACCTCGATCAGGGTGGCGGTGGCGCCGGCGACCAGGTCCTGCGGCGCCTGCGGATCGCCGGCCAGACTGGCGAGCATACGACGTGCCGACTCCTGATCGTTGCCCTCGGCGTAGGCCCGCGCCGCCTCGAGACGCATGCGGGCCGCCTGTGGGCCGCTCGACAGGTCGGCGATGTCTTCGTAGGCCATGCCCTGTACGCGGCGCACCTCGGGTGCGCGCTGCGATCGCAACTGCTCGAGAAACTGTCGGATGATCTGCACGGCCTGGACCCGGTCTTCGGGCAGCGTCGCCGCGAACAAGGCGTAGGCGCCCACCGGGTCACCCCAGCGAGCCATCAGTTCCGCCTCCAGGCGCCGGGCCACCAACAGCGTGTCACCGTGCAGCTGTTGCAGCACCTCCTCGCGGTGTTCCTCGGGCGCCTGGCCCAGGCTGTTGAGCGCTGAGGCGCGGTAGCCGGGCAAGCGGTAGGCGGCCAGGGCCCACTCGCGCGCCGCTTCGGCGTAGTCGCCCTCGGTCGTCGCCAGGAGCGCCAGTTCGGCCGCCAGGGCCGACGGATCTCCCAGGGCATTCCGGCCTCGCAGATAGGCGCGCCGGGCACCGCGCCGATCGTGGTCGCGAAGCAGCGCCCTGCCCCACTCGCGGTACGGTGTCTCCTCGTCGGGTTGCATGACGGCCCAGCGTTCCACCAAGGCCTCGAGGCTGTCGGCCTGGCCGGCGATGGCCCAGGCCCGCACGCCGATGGCGTAGATGGCGCCGGTCGTAGAGTCGCGGGTCAACGCCGCGCCGACGAACGGCAGGATCTCCGGCGTCCGGCTCAACGGCGTCAGCGAGCGCTCCATGCCGAGCAGTGCGGTGACATCGCCGGGGTTCTCGGTCAGCACGCGCCGGTAGGCTTCGACCGCGTCGGCGTAGCTGCCACGCCGCTCCAGGTCGAAGGCGCGAGCCACGCCGGAGCGTTGCGCCTGGAGCGGCCCGGCCACCAGCAACAGGGCGGCCGTCAGCAGCAGGTCAGGGCGTCTGGGCATCGGTCAACCGTCTGAAGTATTCCACCACCAGCCTGCGCTCTTCCGGAGTGAAGCGCTGCAGCTCTTCCCACGAGGGCAGCGTCAGCCGGTCGTCGCCGGCCGGCAACATGGCCCGGAGCGCCGGCGGCAGGTGCAGGTCCGCCGACTCGGGCGTCTCGCTCTGTCGTTCCTTCTGGTCATCCTCTTCCTGGCCCTGCAGGGTCCGGCCCTGGTCCAGCAGGCGCCGGAACAACTGTTCCTGGCGCCGCACGGTGTCGCGGTCGAGTCGGCCGGCTTCCAGGCGGCGGGCCAGTTCCCGTGCCTCCTCGGCGAGCGCTCCCGCCTGCGGCATGTTGGCCTGCGCCTGAAGGCGCTCGAGTTCCTCGGCCAGCTGGCGCTGATCGTCGCTCAGGCGGCGCAGTTCCTGTTGCATACCCGACTGTCCCACCATGGGGAGCAACGACCCCGCCTGCTGACTCATCTGACCCTGTTGTTGCGCCAGCTGGTTCATGCGTTCCATCGCCTCGGACAGCCCCGACCCCGAGCCCGAGCCGTCAACGTCATTGCGCGAGCGCAGCATGACGTAGGCGGCGGCGTTCAACGCGTCGGCCGCGCGCCCGGCGCGGTCCGCCGCCTCGCGCTCGTTGGTGGCCGCCGTCGCCAGGGCCTCGCGCGACTGCCGCATCTCCTCCTTGGCCGCCGACAGCGCCGTGGCGATGTCGGGCGACACCAACGCGTTGGTCCCGGACAACTGCTGCATCCGTTCCATCATCCGCTCGACGCCTTCTTCCACCGCGCCCTGTTCGGCACGCTGCCGCGTCGGCGAGGCACTGACGCGGGCCGACTGCTCGACCTGGAGTTGCCGTTCCAGCAAGCGGCTGGTTTCGGCCAGCCCCTGATCGAGCGCCTCGACCACTTCCTGACGCCACTGCTCCTGCAACCGGTTCTGCTGCTGTTGCAGTTCCTCACCCAGCGGTTGCAGTTGCTCCATGGCCTGCTGTCCCGACTGCTGAGCACCACTCATGTCACCGGCTTGTGCCTGCTGGGCCGCCTGCTGCATCTGTTGCCCCGCCATGGCGGCACGTTCCGCTGCCTGTTCGAGCGCGTCCTGCATCCCCTCGGCCTGCAGTTGGCTGCCCAGTTCCTCGAGAGCGGCACGCAGACTGTCGGCCCGGGCGGCGAGCGCCTCCTCGATGGCGGCAGCGCTGGTGCTGTCGCGACGGGTGACCTCATCGTTCCACCGTTCCTGATCCCGCGCCAGTTCCTCCGCTTCATCGGACAGGTTGGAGAGGTCGCCTTCCAGTGCCGCCCTGCGGAACAACTCGCGGCTGCGTTCGATGGCCTCGCGCAGTTCCCGCTGCGCCTCCGACAGATCCTCCAGCGCTTCCCTGGTGCGATCCGCGTCCAGGTCCTGGAGCGCGCGCTGCAGTTCGTCGAGGCGCTCGCGCAGTTCCGGCGACATGGCCCGCTCGAGTTGGTTGCGGACCTCGTCGAGCCGCGCCTGCCAGTCGGGGTCGTTCAGTCCCGCCTCGCGGGCCCCTTCCTGGAGCGCCTGCAAGGCCTGCTGCAGTTCCTCGGCCTCCCGCAGCAATTCCTGTTGTGCCGCCGCCGCCTGCTCGGCGCGCTGGGCGTCGTCGAAGGACAGCTGGTCTTCCTGGTCCCCTGTGCCCTGGCTGTCAGAGCGTTGTCGTTCGCGCGACAGGTCTTCGGTCTGTCGCTCCAGCGCCTTGCTGGCCGCGGCGAGACTGTCCAGTCGTTCCGACACGTCGTCCGACGCGGCCCGGGCCGCGGCCCGGACCTCGCTCATGGTGGGCACGCGCAGCAGGTACTCGGGCGAACGGCCTACCTGGCCGTTGGGCGCGTTGTCCACCGCCTCCACCGCATAGCGCACCGTGTCCCCGGGCAGCAGACCGGCGTCGTTGAGGTCGAACAGGTGTGTCAGGATGGCCCGGTCCTGATTGGCGCCCGACAGCGGGATGGTCACCACCGGAAGCGTGTCGACCAGACCGACGCGGCTGACGCGCCGGGACGTGAGCCGCACGACGCGGATGCCGTAGTCGTCCTGTACGTCGATCACCAGCGGCAGGCGCAGGCTGGTTGGCGCCAGGGTGTCCCTGCCGGGAACCGGAACGGCGACGACCGGAGGGCCGTCCGGGACCAGCAGCAGGGGCAGCGCCACCGTGTCGCCGGACAGCGGGGCCCCCGCAACCGTCATGGCGCTCAGCGTGTAACGGCCGGAACGTTGCGGATGGAACGAGCCCGAGAATCTCTTGCCGGCGGTCTCGAGCGGGTATCTACGATCCGCCTCGTGCCAGACGACGTCCCCCAGTTCGGCCGTGGCTTCACCACGAACCTCGAGGCTGGTGCCGACCGGGAGCAGGATGGTGTCTCCCGACACCGGAATCGGTTCGGCCTGAAGACCGAGATAGCGCGGATAGCGCGCGGTCACCGTGAGTGCGCCGAGGAACGCGGGCAGCCGCACCGTGACGGTCAGGGTGTTCGATTCGCGGCGTCCGGCCGTGGCTCGCACCAGCAGGTCGGCGTAGAGTGGACCGCTGGACACCACGGCGGCGCCGAGCGAGTCCAACGCGACGGTCTGGGGACGCCACGATTCGCCCGGGGTCCGGGTCCACAGCGTGGCGGTCCGGCGTCCCACGGCGTGAAGTTCGATGGTGGCGGCCTGGCCACGGTCGATGGTGTGCTGAGCGACATCGACGCGGACCGGCGCCGTGGTGGCACGCCACGCGGCTCCGGGATGCCACAGGGCCGCGGCCCGGCCGTCGAAGGGCCCGGCCGACATGAGGGCCAGGACTCCGAGACTCAGGAGCGCCGCGCTCTGCAGCAACCGCGCCCGCCACCGGTGCCGCAACGGCATCAGCGCGTCGGGACCTTCACGGGCCAGCGCCTGGGCTTCTTCCCGGTCGGCCGCGGCGAAGAGTGACGGACTGGTCCCCGAGGCGGGACGGTCGAGGAACGCCAGCAGCTGGCCGCTGCGCCACCGGGGTTGGGATTCGAGAAAGCGGGCCACCGCCGCAGTGGACAACAGACTCCGGTGGCGCCAACCGATCAGGATCAGGGCGGCGCTGGCGACGATCACCAGGAACCACGACACCAGCACCCAGTAGGGCGGCGCGAACCAGCCCAGGTCGGCGACCCAGGCGGTGCCGCCCAGGATGAGGAGCGCCACGCCGGCCGCCCCCATCACCGCACTGGCACGCCGCATCGTCAGGAGCGGGGCCCGGAGGCCGTGCAGTTCCTGGCGCGTGTTCGGCTCGGTCATCCGCCGTACCCCACGGCATAGGCAAACAGGTTGACGCCCATCCGAAACGCCTCCTCGCGATGCTCTACCGGATCGTCGTGCACTTCGGGATCCTCCCAGCCATCACCGAGATCGCTCTGATAGGAGTAGAACAACGCCAGGCGGCCATCGAGGAAGATACCGAATCCCCGGGCCGGCTCGCCGTCGTGTTCGTGGATCTTGGGGACCCCGGACGGCATGCGATAGACGATGGAATAGATGGGGTGGTCCAGCGGCACGTCCTCGAGCGGCTGGTGTGGAAACAACTCCGTCAGTTCGCGCCGGATGGACTCGTCCATGCCGTAGTTGTCGTCGATGTGCAGGAAGCCGCCCTGGCGCAGAAAGCGCCGGAGGGTGGCACGATCGGAATCGGAGAACCGCACGTTGCCGTGCCCGGTCATATAGAGGTACGGCGTGCGCCACAGATCGGGGTCCTCCAGGGTCACCACGGCCTCCCGGTCGCTGATCCGGAGATCGGTGCGCTCGCGGATGGCCTTGAGCAGGTTGGGGAGGCTCGACGGATTGGCGTACCAGTCACCCCCACCCTCATAGTGCAGGCGCCCGATGGTCATGGTGGCGGTGGCACCGTCCTGACCCGCCCCGACGTTCGGGGCTAGGCACAGCGGCAACACCAGCATGGCAAGTCGTTTCATCGTTCAGGGCGTCCTCGTGACCAGGCGATACCCCTCATTACGGGAGATACCCCGGTTTTCCGTCAGGTGGCGCACGATCTCCCTGGTGGAGCGCCCCTGGTCGCGCAGGTCGGCCACCTCGCCGGCGATGGCTTCCAGGTCAGGAGGCTCGTCCACCGGAGCCCGACCCTCGACCACGACGGTGATCTCGCCCCGGACGTCCCCGGCAGCGAACCGTTCCCGGACGCCGTCGAGGGTCCCGCGCACCACCTCCTCGTGCATCTTGGTCATTTCGCGGCACACGACGGCGATGCGGTCGCCCCCGAAGGTGTCTGCCAGGTCCTCGAGCAGCGCCACCAGTCTGGTCGGGGCCTCATAGAACACCGTGGTCCAGGGCTGGGCCGCGGCCGAGGCGAGGGCCTCCCGCCGGGCCTTCCCTTTGCGGGCCACGAATCCGACGAACAGGTACCGGTCCGCCGGGAGTCCGGAGACTGACAGTGCGGTCGCCACCGCCGCGGGCCCGGGTATCGGGACCACGGTCAGCCCGCGGTCGTGCGCCAGGGCCACGAGCCGGGCTCCCGGATCGCTGACCCCGGGTGTGCCGGCGTCACTGACCAGGGCGACGTCGGCGCCGGCCTCGAGATGCTCGAGCACGCCGGTCGCCTTTGATTCCTCCGCAAACGCGGGGAGGCTCACCAGGCGCGGCGTGGCGTCCACGTGGTTCAGGAGCTTGCGGGTGCGCCGGGTGTCCTCGGCGGCGACGACGGCGACGGCCCGCAGCGTCTCTGCCGCCCGCGGCGACAGGTCGCCGAGGTTGCCGAGAGGGGTGGCCACCACGTAGAGAGTACCGGACATATAAGGAAATAGTGGTCGCAGGGACGGCGGGACGGAAGCGCGGGGTCCAAAAGCATCGGGCCGCCCTCAGGCGGCCCGGTGCGATCGGTCAGGCGAGCAGGGCGTCGATCTTGCCCTGGAGCATGTTCTTGGGCACGGCGCCGACCACGGTATCCACGTGCTGGCCGTCCTTGAAGAACAGCACGCTGGGGATGGACCGCACGTTGAACTGCTGCGTGGTCTGCGGGTTGGAGTCGACGTCCAGCTTGGCCACCTTGATCTTGCCGGCGTACTCTCCGGCCAGGTCTTCCAGGATCGGGGCGACGATCTGGCACGGTCCGCACCAGACCGCCCAGAAGTCCACCAGGACGAGGCCC
Organism: Gemmatimonadota bacterium; assembly: GCA_039587475.1. Taxonomy (GTDB): domain Bacteria; phylum Gemmatimonadota; class Gemmatimonadetes; order Gemmatimonadales; family GWC2-71-9; genus N074bin45. The sequence continues at coordinate 17,802 of JBDHIK010000052.1, forward strand.
TCCGCCACATCGCTCGTAAACGAGCTGTCGGTGGCCTCGACGATTGTTCCGTTGGTTGCATCCATGATTATCATCTCCATATCGACCGGCACGGTGCTCCGACCGGCCGAGTGTTGTTCCGGCGGATGTGCGTCCGCCACCATTGTTGAACCGCTTCGCGAAGGGCCGCCATGTCTGCCGCTCCCACCATCGCCCACATCGGTCTGGCCGTGACCAGCATCGACGACGCCCTG
>JBDHIK010000053.1:0-17924 GCA_039587475.1 Gemmatimonadota bacterium
CGCCCGGATCCAGGGGAGCTACTCCTACACCGGCGCGAACAACATCGAGCCCACGACCGTGCAGACCGCGCTGAACGACGAAGCCAACCTGCAAGGGCTGGCCTTCGGCGGTGGCCTTGGTTTCGCCAACGACGCCGGATTCTCGATCAATCTGGACTATGCCTGGAAGTACATGGGGGTGCTGGGCAGTACCAACTTCTTCACCTTCGGGATCGGCTGGTAGCGATCCCGAGGCGGCGTGTGGGCCCGCGGGTCAGCGCCCCCGGGTCCGCTCTCGATCGGTAGTCGAGTTGCGTCCTCTCCCGATTGGCACGCCACGCGAAGACGGCCACCCCCCGGGGTGGCCGTTTTCCGTCATGACCGGGTGACCGGCATGCCGAGAACACGAACGGCCACTCATCGAGTGGCCGTGTGCATTCGGCGCAGGTCGCAGTCTGGTCTAGCCGTCCATCCCCAGCAACGTGCGAATGGCCGCCCAGGTCGGGTCGATCAGGAGATAGAGGACCACCAGGAGCACCGGGGGAGCCACGAAGCGGACCAGGAAGGCCCAGCCTCGCCGCAGGACCGGATCGGGCATGCCCTTGGCCAGTTCGGCGTCGACCTGGTCGATCGTCAGCCAGCCGACGAAGATGGCGGTCAGCAACCCGCCCAGAATCAGCAGAAAGTTGCCGATGACGGCATCCACGGCACCCAGGAAGTTGAGGGTCAATGCGGAAGGAATGCCCAGGGCCAGGATGACCAGGCCGGTCACGATCGACGCTTTGCGGCGGGCAACGCCCATGGAGTCCACGACGGCGCTGACCACCACCTCCAGCAGAGAAATGCCCGAGGTGAGTGCGGCGAAGAACAGCATGGTGAAGAAGGCCGCGCCAACGACCTTCCCGCCGGCTCCCATGCTGACGAACGCGGCCGGCAGCGAGATGAAGAGGGCGCCGAGGCTACTCTCTCCCCCGGCTTGCTGGCCCTCGGATGCCACGACCAGCCCTTCCATCCCGAACGTAAACACGATTGGGAAGACCAGTAGTCCGGCCAGGAAGGCCACCCCGAAGTCGGCCGCGGCCACGATCGTGGCCTGTCGGCCCAGGTTGTCTTCGCCCTTGAGGTAAGACGCGAACGTGATGAGCGCGCCCATCCCCAGGCTCAGCGAGAAGAAGGCCTGCCCGGCGGCATCGCCCAGGATTTCCGGATCGAGCAGGTTCTGCAGGTTGGGACTCAGGTAGAAGCCGTAGCCGTCGGAGCTTCCGGGAAGGAAGAAGGCGTAGACGGTCAGGCCGACCAGCAGGACGAACAGCACCGGCATGATGATGAGTGCGGCGCGCTCGATGCCACGCTTGATGCCCCCGGCGACGATGGCGATGGTCATGAGCATGAACGCCGCATGCCAGGCGATGGCGTCACCCCCGGTCGCGACCGTGGTGAAGTAGGCACCGGTGTCCTCGGGCAGACCCGTCGTGATGGCCGCGACGGCGTACCGCATCGTCCAGCCCGCGATGACGGAGTAGTACGACAGGATGCCGAAGCCGGCCAAGACGAACATCCACCCCAGCGGAGCCCAGCGACGGCCGCCCAACTGGGGAAGCGCCCTGACGGGGGATACCTGGGTCAGGCGGCCCACCACAAACTCCGAGGTCATCAGCGGGATGCCAATGACCGCCACGAGGATGAGGTACGCAAGGACGAAGGCGCCCCCGCCACCCTGGGAGGCCACGTAGCTGAACCGCCACATGTTCCCGAGGCCGACGGCGGATCCAACCGCCGCAAGGATGAATCCCGCCTTGGACGCCCACGCGTCCCGCGGGGCCGAACCGGGGGCCACCTGCATGATCAGCTCGTTTCGTGAAAGATCTCCCAAACTACTCCGTTCCGGGGGCCTGTCCAGCAGGCCGCTGGTCAGGGACACGGTAGACGCACGCCGGTCGACCAGACACCTTTCGTCCATGGGTCCGGCAACCAGCAACACCGATTCCGAGGACGAGCCCCTCCGCTTTCTGGCAACGCGGAGTCGAGGCGAGGTCTCCGCCCTGCTCCGGCGCCCGACCGGCGCCACCGGCCTCTACGTCATGGCCCATGGCGCGGGAGCCGGCATGGGCCACCCCTTCATGGCGGCGATGGTGGACCATTTCGCCGGGGCCGGACTCGCGACCTTGCGCTACCAGTTCCCCTATATGGAGACGCAACAGCGTCGCCCCGATCCACGACCCGTCCTGCTCGCAACCGTGCGGGCCGCCGTCAGGCTCGCAGGGGAGACCTGTCCCGACCTGCCTCTGATCGCTGGCGGGAAGTCCATGGGGGGGCGCATGACCTCCCTGGCCGCGGCCGAGGCGGCGCTCCCCGGGGTGCGAGGGATCGCCTTCCTGGGGTTTCCGCTCCACGGGGCAGGGCAGCCGCCTTCCGTGGTGCGGGCCGAGCATCTGCACCACGTGGAGATCCCCATGCTGTTCCTCCAGGGCACACGTGACAAACTGGCGGACCTTGAATTGATGACCCAGGTTTGTGCCGGGCTCGGGCCCCGGGCGACCATCGAAATCATGGACGGCGCCGACCACGGATTTCACGTCCTCAAGCGGTCCGGGCGAACGGATGACGAGGTGATGACACAGTTGAGCCTAGCCACCGCAGCGTGGACGACATCTCTGGGGGAGGCACCGGCATGACCATGGCCGTCCGACTGACGTTATTGTCGCTGCTGCTCCTCGCGGCGTCAGGTGGTTCGAAGCTCTGGGAATACGAAGGGCACCACATGATCGGTCTCGTGGCGGCGGAACAGTTGCCAGAGGACGTTCCGGCCTTCTTCCGGGCCGCAGCCGAGGAACTGGCCTGGCTCAACTACGAGCCCGATCGCTGGAAGGATCGGCGCGAGCGCGACCTCGACCCCGCCGTGTATCGCGCCACGGCTCCTGAGCACTACGTCAATCTGGAATTGGTTCCCGACGACGCCCGGGAAACCACCGACCGACTGGCGTATCTGGAAGCCCTGCAGCGGGCTCAGGTCGAGACGCCTCCGGGGTTTCTCCCGTTCGCCATCCTGGAACTGACGCAACGGGTGCGTATCGGCTTCCGCCTGTGGCGCCGGGCCGAAGGCTCCGAGCGTGTCTGGCTCGAGCGTCGGATCATCAATGATGCTGGCATTCTGGGGCATTTTGTTGCCGACGCCGCCAACCCGCTGCACACGTCGATCCACTACAATGGCTGGGTCGGGGACAACCCCGACGGGTATGCCACGGATTCGGACACCCATCAGCGAGTGGAAGGCACCTATGTCCGCAGCCACATCCAGGTCGATCGAGTTCGCGAGCTGGTCCGGCCGGCCACACGACGCGTCGATCTCCGGGAGGCCATCTGGCACTACATCCAGGATTCGCATCGCCGGGTCGAAACCCTGTACCAACTCGATCGCGAGGAGCCGTTTGGCCGCGAGACCGGTGGGCCAGCCCACGAGACCTTCATTCTCGTCCAATTGGCCGGAGGGGCCTCCATGCTCCGCGATTTGTGGTGGACTGCCTGGGTGACCAGTGCATCGGAGGACTGAATCTTCTGGCCGATGCGTTCGTAGGTGTGGGCAAATTTCGTGACGGAGCCAGGAACTTCGGATGAGCCACGACATCGTCCAACACAACCCCTATGAATTGCGCCGGGTCCGCGACACCGCCAAGGTCGGCGGCGTGCTGGGCGGGCTGGCCCGGCATCTCGGCATCGATGCCACACTCCTGCGGGTGGGGTACCTGCTCGTGTCGTTCCTGTCCGCGGCGTTTCCGGGCCTGCTGGTCTATCTGATGTTGTGGATCATCATCCCGGCGGACCCGGAGTTCGACCCGTTGGATGACCACGACCTCTATGAGTACGACGAGGAATACGAGGACATGACCGACGAGTATTCTGCCGAATACTGACGCCGGCCCTGCCCCCGAGTGATGGTGCGTCGAATCTAGAGCGGGATCTCTCGCTGCGCCGTGTTGCCGGACGAATCACGGTGTCCCATGACGGCGCGGCCGGAGCTGGTCTGGAAGACGGCGAACATCCCACTGCTGCACCGCACCCGACTGACCACCCTGGCGGACCCTCCTGAGCGGAGCTGCTCGGCCCGGCGCCGCAGCGCAACATCCACCGCCACGGCCCGGCAGGCTTCGTCAGAGCGAGTCGTGTACTGGAGATCGCAGTGGTTGCCCTCACACACGGTGTCCAGGGCCAGAGGCGAGACGCCGTCGAGTGAGGTCGCGGGCAGCCCCAGGCGGTCCAACACCTTACCGACATCGGGGCCAGAAACCTGGGCCGTGGCCGGCGTGAGGCCGAATGTAAAGGCCAGGGCCAACGCCAATGCCACAGCGCTGATCCGGCTGGTAGTCGTTCGAATCGTTCCTCTCATGGTGCAACCTCCCATGCGGGGGAATGCCCCCTCAGGTGGTCGCAATCCCCGGGCCACACCTCGGACCGAACACAGTAAGTTCTTTAACAACAACAGCTTACACGCAAAGCCACGACCTTCACCGGTTCAGTCCATGCCCGCTCAACGGGGGCCATTGTCCCCGGTTCGGTGCCGGTCGGGCTTGCGGAAATCTGCCTTGATCGATAATGTATCGACAGTCAATGTATTTTGTGGATATACATCATCGGACGGACTACCATGGCTACTGCCACGCCAGCTCCGAACACACGCGATCCTCGTGACCTCGTCCCACTCACGCCACTGTCTTTCCTCGTGCTGATGGTTCTGGCCGACCGCGACAGCCACGGGTACGGCATCATCAAGGAAGTGGAGCGCCGGACGGACGGAGCCGTCCGGCCGGGGACCGGCACGCTGTACACAGCATTGCAACGGATGACCGACGACGGTCTCATCCAGGAGTCAGAGAGCCGTCCGGATATCGGTGATGATCGGCGGCGCCGCTACTACAGTCTGACACCGGTTGGCCGCCAAACCGCCCAGCTCGAGGCCGAGAGGATGGCACATCTCGTCGGTCTGGCCATCGACAGCGACCTGCTGCCCCAGGCCCCGGGCAACGGGCAACAGGACTCATGATGGTAGATCGTCGGCCCGGACCACCTGCCCCGGTGACCTGGTGCCTCCGGACGTATCGCATGGCGGCGGCCTTCCTGCCGAATCGCTTTCGACGACGCTACGGAACGGAACTGCTCGCCGTCGTGTCCGCACGGCTCGAGGAGACCTATCGGGACCGTGGCGTCGGAGCACTCCTTGGGCTGTGGGTGGTCGAGCTCGGTGATCTTGGGCGTGCCACGGCCTCCCAGTGGCGCGGCGCTCTGCTCGGCACGCGTTCGCGAGGGCCTGGACCGGTCACTGAGTCTTCTTCCTTCCGCTGGGGTGACATGGTGCGAGACCTCTGGGCCGACGTTTCCTTCGCGTGGCGTTTGCTCCGCACCCAGCCGGGGTTCACCGTCGTGGCCGTGCTCTCGCTGGCACTCGGTATCGGGGCGTCGACCTCGGTGTTCAGCGTCATCAACGGGACCATGCTCCGACCGTTGCCGTTCGAATCGCCAGAGCGATTGATGGTCCTGTTCGAGCAGGATACCCGTGGCATGTCTGATCTCACCTCGGCCATGAATTTTCTCGATTGGCAGGAGCAGACGAGCAGCTTCGAGTCTCTCGCGGCCTGGACCTACTGGAGCTACACGTTGACCGGTGTGGATGAGCCGGCCAAGGTCCTGGGGTTACGCGTGTCAGCATCCTGGTTCGACGTACTGGCCGTCGACCCGGTCCTGGGCCGCCGGTTCATGCCGGAAGAGCAGGAACCAGGACGGGACAAGGTGGTCGTCCTCACCCACGCCTACTGGCTGGAGCGTTACGGTGGCGACCCGGGGGCGCTCGGCCAGACCATGACGCTTGACGACGAGGCCTATGAAATCGTCGGAATCATGCCAGCGGGATTCATGTTCCCCGACAATCATGATGTGGCGCTCTTCCGACCGCTGGCCCTCTTTCCGTGGGAAGCCTCCGTCAGGGCCATTCGGATGTTCGACGTAATTGGACGACTGGATGACAAGACCACCATCGAACAGGCCCGGGCCGAGTTTCAGACGATCGCTACCCGGATGGGTGACCAGTATCCTGATACCAACGAGGGGTGGTCGGTCTCCATCACCCCTGCCCAGGAGAGTCTGGTAGGCAACAGCCAGCTGCTGTTCATCCTGCTCGGCGCCGTGGGTTTCGTGCTGCTTATCGCCAGCGCCAACATCGCGAGTCTGTTACTGGCCCGAGCCCGTGTTCGAGAACGGGAGATCGCCATTCGGACGGCCCTGGGTGCTCGACGGGGCCGTGTGGCCCGCCAGCTCCTGGCCGAGAGTGTGCTCCTGGGCGCCATTGGCGGTGCACTGGGGATCGCTCTGGCCTTGGTCGGCAGCCAACTCCTGGTCCGTCTCGATCCTGGGGGACTCCCACGCTGGCACGAAGTGACGTTGGATGGCACCGTGGCCGCTTTCGCGGTTGGCGCGACGTTGCTGACGGTCCTCGTCTTTGGGGTTCTGCCGGCGCTCCATCTGACCCGGCCCGATCTCACCGTGGCCCTGCACGGTGGGGCGGGCGGGAGAACCACGTCCGGACGAAGAGCTCTGGCGACCCGGCGTGCCGTGGTCGTGGTGGAAGTGGCGCTCGTCATGGTCCTGCTGGCCGGGGCTGGGTTGCTCACGACCTCGTTCCTGCGCCTCATGGAGGTCCGGCCGGGATTCGACGCGGAGAACCTGCTGGTGGCACGGCTCGACTTGTCTTCGGCTCGCTGGGCCGACGATAGCCGCAAGGTCTCTTTCTTCCGGGACCTGGTCGAACACCTCGAGGCTGTTCCGGGCATCGTGAGTGCCGGCATGGTCACCACGCTCCCCATGAACCCCGTGGGAACGGACTACGATCTGCCCATCGAGGTCGAGGGGCGTCCGGTTCCGCAGAGCGAACGGCCTCAGGTCGACTTCCGGCTCGTGAGTCCCGGATACATGGAGACCATGGGCATCCCGCTTCTGGAGGGACGCCAGATCAACGGTCGGGACGGCGACGAAGGACATCCGCCCGTCGTGATGATCAACAAGGCGCTGGCCGACCGTCACTTCCCGGACGGGAGCCCGGTCGGCCAGCGCATCAGCCTCGGTACCCGGGATGAGTGGGAGCCGTACTTCGAGATCGTGGGAGTCGTCGGGGATGTCCATCATCGGGGTCTCGACGTCGAGGCGCGCCCCGAGATCTTCATGCCGTGGACCGTCTGGACCCACGACGCCATGACTCTGGTGGTGCGCACCGACGGGGAGCCCTTGCAGTACGCCGGCGCGGTCAAGCGCCAGGTCCATGAGCTGGATGCCCTGCAACCGGTGACGGACATCACCACCGCCCGTCGCCTGATCTCCGATTCGACCGCAACGAGGCGAGCGAATATGCTGCTCCTTGGAGGTCTGGCGGCGTTCGGGATTCTCATCGCGGCAATCGGGATCTACGGGGTCATCACCTACGATGTGGGGCAACGGCGCCGTGAGTTTGCGGTGCGCATGGCCATGGGCGCGGAGCGCCACGACGTGGTCGGGCTCGTGATGCGGCAGGGCCTGGTGCTGACGGCCGCTGGCGTGGTCCTGGGGCTGGCAGCGTCCATGACGCTGACCCGAGTAATCGAAGGGATGCTCTATGACGTCGGGAGCCGGGATCCCCTGACCATCGGGACCGTCGTGGCTCTGCTCGGGACCATCGCCATGGGGGCGACCTACCTCCCGGCCCGGCGGGCCACCACGGTGGATCCGGCCAGGGCGCTCCGCGACGAGTAGCCGCGGTAGCGGGATTGCTCTCTGGGCCGGACATTCCCATCTTGGGGTCAGGCCGGCGCCCCCAGGGACACCGGCCAGGATTCCGCCCGATGTGCAACCCGTAGAGAGGAGGTGGTCCATTGTCCATAGATAGACCCAGCCTTCACCTGGCATGGGCAAGCGATCGCCGTCCCGGAGCCTAACCGGGTCACTGCGAAGATCGACCCGCCATGGGATGCCCGATCGGCATCGCGTCAGGTGAGGGAGGTCAGCAAGAACGCCGCATGGGCTAGTGCCCATGCGGCGTTTGCCGTTCCCGGGACCGCCAGTCCGACTAGATGGTCCCGTCGCTGCCCGTGGGTCGGTCGGTCGGCCGATCCGTGGGGCGATCGCTTTCGGCGAAGCGGCGCCATGTCTTGGTCGGGGGCTCACCGCAGGCGGTCCAGGTCAGCGTGAGCACGCCGACCCGCTCGCCGTTCACGACCAGGAACTTGTGGAGGACGCCCTCTGAGATGCGGCGAATAGGGCGGGCGTCGGCGCAGGTCGCGTCGTAGTACAACGGGGTGGCGGTCTCGATGCGGAACCTTCGATCGGCTTCGTTGTGGCTGAACGCCCAGGTCCCCTCAATGGCCACGTGGCCACTGGGAAACGGTTGCCCGAAGACGATGGTGCTTTCGCCGGCGAACCGGAGGTGCCACTCCGCACTGGCGCGCCGCTCCGCCCGTTCGTTCACGACATGGAGGCTGGTGAAGGCCTCTGTGGCGCCGATGCCACTGCCTTCCTGGCGCACGTGGCGCTCGCCGTCGCGCACCACGAGGAAGGAGCGACCGTTCTCGACCGCGACGCCGTGGCCGAACCGCTCATAGCGCTCGTCCAAGTCGTAGGCCGCGGTGGTCGGCGTCGGATCGCCGACACCCAGTGCCCCGGTGAACAGGAACGACACGCCGCGATCGGTCTGGATCACGCAGGGCTGCGGATCGAAGGTCACCAGGAGTCTGGTGGGGACCCCGTCGTGGTCCGGGTCCTGGGGCGGCATGGGCTCGATGACCAGGCATTCGAGGCCCCGACGGGGTGGCGTGCCGTTCATGACCGGAGCGGTCAGGACACTCACCGACATGTCGGCGTTGTTCATGGTGCCGCCATGGACCAGCGCGCCGAGTGACACATCGGTCTCATCTTCGAAGGCGGTGCCGAGAAGTTGGGCTTCGCTGGACCCGAGATCGGTGAGGGAACTCGTCGGCCCTGTGCCGCTGTCGCAGGCGGTGGCGGCAAAGGCCAACGCCAGCCCGCTGATGAGGTAGAATCGCACCGGGGGGATTCGCATGGTCCTGCTCCTTGAGAAAACTGCGGGGGGCGCCAGCCCGGCTGAGCCGGCATCTGATGCCCAATCTAGCGTGCCGCGCAGCGCCGTTCCGTGAGGGCAGTCACAGGGAGTCGGAGAACTGGCGCACATCCTGTTGCCGGGCTCCCCCGGCCGGTCCAGATTGAGGCGCACCGCCTACGTTTCGTCTCTGCTGGGAGTTGCCGTGCCCCTGGACCTCGATGCCATCCGCGACGGCGAGGCCGTTGGTCGGACCCTGGAGGAAATCTATCCCGGTCTGGCTCCGGTGCCCACCGGCGTCGTGCACCCCACAGCCGTGTGGCGGCGGCCGGACGACCGGCTGGTGACCATCAAGATCAGGCCCGAGGCCCCAGCGAGTCGACATGATCGTTTCGTCTTGAACGCGTCCCGAGCGAGGGCGGACGCGTTCGTGACGACGGGAAAGAACCTCAGGGAAGAGCCGGAGCTCCGGGCCGGCCTGCTCGGGCCCCGGGAGGACACGGAACCCCTCGAAGCGTGGCGCCGGGCAGTGCTGCACAAGCCTGAACCGCCACTGGTCTTGGTGCTCACCTCGGGGCGTGAGCTCGATCTGACCCATCCGATGTTTCTCGGCGGGCGTACCATCATCTTCACCGGCCTCGAGGCGGGGGAGCGTCTGGAGCGGCCGGCACTGGAGCACGGCGTCGAGACGGTGGCACATCCGCAGCCCAGCATTCACCGGGCGATCGAGTTCCTCCGGTCCGTGGCCGGTGCTGGTCTGGTGTCGATCGAGGCCGGCCCGACCACGTCCAGGGAGCTGTACCGCGATCCGGTGGTGGTGGACGAGATCCTCCTGTCGGTCTTCGAAGGACCGAACCTGCCGCCCTCCGTTCGGGGGGAAGGGTTTCTCTCGATCGAGGAAGTCCGGAGAGCGTTCACGCCGTCACGGCCCTACCGGGTCGAAGAGCCGAGCGGACCGTGGGCGTTCCAACGCTGGGTGCGGAACTGACCGCGGCCTCGTGTGACTCCTGGTATAATGAACGTGAAGCGGGTGCCCTCTCGCTACACCCCGACGGAAGGCTGATTATGCGCGTCCTGATTCCCCTCGCCGCCCTCCTGGCCGGTGTGACCGGCTCGATGGTGGGCCAGCAACTGCCTGATGCCCGGCCCGAGCGTCCCACGCCGGACGTGATCGAGCCGCCGCGTGAGTACCTGCGCGCCGTTGCACGCAGCACCCGAACCGAGAGCGGCCGGCCGGGACCGGACTACTGGCAACAGTGGGCGGACTACACGGTCACCACGCGGATCGAGCCCGATGCCAAGCGACTGACCGGCGCTGCCACGATCATGTACCACAACCGGTCGCCGCGTCCCCTGCGAACCGTGTTCGTCCAACTGTTGCAGAACCTGCATGCGCCGGGTGCGGTTCGGAATCGTCCGGCCGAAGTGACTGGTGGAGTGGAACTCGCCAGGGTCGCTGTGCAGGGCGAGACGCTCGAGTCCACGACGGGCGGACGGGGGGCCGGGTACCGTGTGCAAGGCACCATCATGCGCATCAGGCTCCCGACGCGCCTGGCGTCCGGCGACTCGGTGGCGTTGGAAATCGACTGGGCGTTCACCGTCCCGCAGAGTGGCGTCGGACGAATGGGGTGGAACGACGACAACCTGCTGTACCTCGCCTACTGGTACCCGCAGATGGCCGTCTATGACGATGTCACGAGCTGGCACCTCGATCCCTATCTGGGGGATGCCGAGTTCTACAGCGGTTTCGGCAGCTACGACGTCACCATCGACGCACCGGCCCACTGGTTGGTCATGGCAACGGGCACGCTGCAAAACCGCTCCGCCGTGCTGGCGCCGGAGATCGAAAGCCGGCTGGCGCGGGCCGAGACCAGCGACGACATCGTGCATGTCGTGACTGCAGAGGATCTGGCAGCGGATGCGGTTACGCAGGCCGGCACGGAGGGCCGATTGCGTTGGCATTTCGTGGCAGACACCGCTCGCGACTTTGCCTTCAGCGTCACCCGGGAGTCGTTGTGGGATGCCGGGCGCACCCCCGTCGGGGACCGTGACGGGGATGGCGAAACCGACTACGCCAGGGCGGACGCCATCTGGCGCGCCTCGGCCCCGAGGTGGGCCCAATCGGCGAGATACACTCAGCACGCCATCGACTTCCTGTCGCGTTACACCGGTGTGCCGTATCCGTGGCCCCACATGACGGCCGTGGAAGGTGACGGCATCATCGGAGGCGGCATGGAATTCCCCATGATGACGCTCATCGGGTCCTACAACACGCGGGGCGACAGCGCCTTGTACTACGTGACGGCGCACGAGGAGGCGCACATGTGGCTTCCCATGACCGTGGGGGTCGACGAGAAGCGCTACGCCTGGATGGAGGAAGGCTCCACCTCGTTCAACGAGAATCAGGCGCGCAAGGAGTTCTATCCTGGGGTCGACCACGACGATCCGGACCGGCAGAACTACGTCAACTTTGCCCGGTCGGGCCGCGAAGGTGAAATGATGCGCTGGACCGATTTCCACTACCGCGGGGCTCGGGGGACGGCATCCTATAGCAAGCCGGCGACCGCTCTAGTGGCACTGAGGCGCCTGATGGGCCAGGACGCCTTCGATGCCGCCTGGCAACGGTACATTCAGACGTGGCGATTCAAACATCCCAAGCCCTGGGACTTCTTCCGCATGATGGCTGACGCCGCTGGGAGGGACCTCGACTGGTTCTGGTATGGGTGGTACTACACGACGTGGCAACTCGATCAAGGCGTCGCATCGGTCGTGGATACGGACGACGGGGTCCAGGTCACGATCGAGGACGTCGGGAAGCTCCCCATGCCCGTCTATCTGACCGTCACGCTTGAGGATGGCACCACCATCGAACAGACCGTTCCCGTTGATGCCTGGCTGCTGGGGCGCCGCGGCACGGCGGTGACCATTCCCTCGAGCGGTCGGGTCATGCGGGTCGAGATCGATGCGGAGGCCGTGTTGCCCGACGTCGACCGGTCGAACAACGTCTGGTCCCGTGACTGACGGGATGCCCTCGTCGCCGATGGCTGTGGTGGCGTGGGCCGTTCAGGCCTCGAAGTCGCTTCCCTTGTGGGCGCCATCGCACATCGGCTTGGTCGCCGACCGGCCACACCGGCACAGCGAGCCCTTCTCGGCGCATTCGCTGCGGGCGCCGTCCGCGCCTTCGAGAATGTAGGGCCCGTCCATCCGCAGCGGGCCGTTGGGCCGGAGGATGATGGTCAGCGACCCTGCGCGAGGATGCTCGGCAGGGCGGGCAGACCGGAGCAAGATTCCGGGGTCCTGCAAGCCTGCCTCCGCGTGAGAGCCGTCGCAGAATGGCTTGTTCTTGGAATGGCCACAGCGGCACAACCAGGTCTCGTCACCGACGAAGACGGTGGCACCTTCGTCGGTGACGATCTTGATGTCTCCAGTGACCCGCAAGGGGCCGTCTGGCTGCGGGCTCAGGACGTTCGGGGAATCGTCGGACACGAGTTCGTCATCCACGGTAAGGGAGTCATTCGGTGACGTCGATCGTTCGGATCCGATCGACGGCGTTGGGGCTGCCTTCTTCCTGTATGGAGACCGTGAGTCGATACCTGCCGGGTGCCACATCGCCAAGGCCCAAGCCACGGCGCTTGGTTTCGAGCGCCTGAGCCGCGACCTCCGCAAAGCTGACCGACAGGACCGGGTCGTCCGCGTCTTCCGGTGACAAGGTAATTCGGGTCTCGTACGTGGCGCCGACTCGCAGGCCACTCTGTACGTAGAACACCTCCACGGTCGTGGCCCGGGGAAACGCCTCGAGGGGATTGATCGGCACCGGTTCGTTGCCGAACCACCAGAGGACGTCCGACGCGCTCCCGCCGGTCACCAGGTCGCTCAGGCGAACCGCGGGGTCCGGGGACCAGACCTCGACCGCGTTGCCGAGGGCGACCACGTTGCCGCTCGCGGAATCCGCGAGCTGGACGGCCACCCGGACATCGTACGTCCCAGCCGGAGCCATCACCTCAACCACGCCAGCGATCGGGCCACTTTCCGTCACCGCGGGAACGGAATGGAGTGTGTCCCGATGAACCACCTGCTGCGTGAGAGCGTCGATGGCCGTGATCCGGATGCGCAGCGGGAGGTTAGGGAGGGCACCGGTGCGATCATCCCTGAGATGCGCCGGGTCGAGGGCGTACGTCACCACGATGCGTCCGCCGCCGCCGGCCGTTGGAGCCGGCATCCCGAAGGCGTGCACCGTGGGGTAGAGATTCGATGGGAACAGGAGCGTGTAGGAATCGGTTTCGGCGGCGACCTCGAAATCGACCGCGGCGGTCTGCTGCACTCGTTGGCCGGCCATGGAGCAGCGACCCGACACCGCGCTGCGCTGCAACCCTTCCTGACGGGCGGTCGCGTCCAATCGGACGCGGGCGAAGTCACGCCCCATCGCCGAACCGAACACGCTGAGGGCATCGAGGTAGCGGGGCGTCAGTGGAATGACCGCCACCATGGTCGTCGCCCCCGGCCCCAGGGCGCGCGAGTCCTGGAAGTTCACCATGCGGGGCGAGCCCGCGAAGAAATACAGCCAGGTTTCGCGCCAGCCGCCTCCACCTGGGCCAGACGGGTCTTCCAAGCCGAAGGGGTTGTCCCGCTCCAACGGCGTCTGCCTGATCAGCCGTGGGTCGCGTCCGAAGGTCTGCGGATTGAGCGGCGCCGCCGGAGCCGTGGAGGCCACGATCGAGTCCTCGGTCCCGAGGATCTTCCAGACGCGACGGGCCGGAAAGCCGTGGCGCATGTGGATGGCGGCGCGGTGGTCGTAGATCGGTTCCCAGCCCCTGAAGTCGGCCGGACGCGTCGGTGTGTCGCTACCCAGGTCGTCGAGGGTCATGCGATCGATGTCCTGGGTGCAGGCCTGGAACGACACCATGAGCGGCGGATTGATGTGGGCCCGCGCCTGGGGTGCCGTCACCCGAAACGACCGATTGATGAATGACCAGCGGCGCAGGTGCTCACGGAGACGGTCGCCTTCTGCCCGCACGCTGGCCGCATCCCGCTTTCGCCAGAACCAGTGAATCCAGTTGGGGAGCGCCTCGGTGTCGAGGCGGTCGAACTCGTCCAACTCGTAGAACTCGGCCACCCAGGTGAGGTCGCGCCGGTAGGCGGTACGTGCCTCCAGCGTGAAGTGATCCAGTCCCGTCAGATAGGCCTGACGAGCGCCTTCGATCTCCTTGAGGTCCGCCAGGGTCCGTGCCAGTTCCAGGGCGGCCACGCCGATGTCGCCCCCGGTCTGGACATACTGTTCGAACGCCGCCAACCCTGCCATCGGGTCACCCGTGTTCCGGCGCTGGCGTCCCTGCAGCAGAAAGACCTGCGGGTTGGGTTCCGGCGAGAGCTGGTTGATCCGGGCGATGGCCTCCATGACCCACGACGGCTGAAAACGGTTGTCCTCCTGAATCGCCATCGCCAGCAGCAGGTGCAGTGTAGGCAGGAATCCCGGGTCCATGTCCAGGCTCCGCTGAAGCGCACCCATGGCCGGTTCGTAGTAGGTCTGGTAGCCGGCTTCCGGCTCGACCGTTGCCCGATCCTGCATCGCGAGGGCGCGAAGGCCGAGATGGCTCTGGCCAATGCCGTACCAGGCGTAGGGCTCGGTTGGAGCCAAGGTCTTGGCGCTCTCGAAGTACCGCACGGCCTGGCGGTACGCCGCGGAGTCGCTCGCCAGCTCCCCGACGCGGAGCTCGATGAAGCCCAGCCGGAGGGCTCCCCACTGCGGGTCGAAAAACGTTAGCTCTGCATCCCAGCGCTTCGGCACGGACCGGACCGCCGCCGTCGAGGTCATCCTCCCCAGCGAATCGCGCAGGGCCTCGAGCGCGCGACGTGCCGGAGGCAACTCGCCTGGAACCGTCAACACGATCGCCGGCGGAGTCCACTCCGGCCCTGGCGGTCCCTGGGCCAAGACCATCGAGACCTCCTCGGCCCAGGCACCGTTCAACGCTTCCGCGACGGGTTCCGACCGGAGCCACTCCAGCCAGGGGCCGTACTCGGTGACGAAGCGAACGGCGGGGGGGAAAGAGGCATCGGCTTCGAATGTCTTGTCGAGGGCCAGAAACCCCTGCTCGTAGTAACGCCGATAGGCCGCACCACGTTGGGTGGTGACTCCGGCGACCGGGAAGGCCTCGATGAGCATTTCGAATCGCAGACGGCTCAGCAGGTACCAGGGGTACGGCCAGGCCGCGGACCTCTTCGTCGCCCGCGTGAACTGGTCCACCGCGTCCTCATAGTACTTCCGCTCACCCGAGAGACGGCCCTTGTGCCAGGCGAGGATGCCGCGGCGCAGTTCGTTCATGCCGCTGGGCTGCTTGTCGCTCCACTTGGACGGAAACGCGTCGGTGGCCATCACGGTCCGGAGCCGGTCGACCGAGTCGATCAAGGCCACCAGGCTGTACCGCTGAGGCTCTTCCTGGGCCTGACCGGCTGTCAGCGCGTAGGGAAAGGCGCCCAAGACCAGGAGCAGGGCCGTCCCCAGTGCGCGAACGCCTGATTCAGTCACGGATGTTCCAGGATGACCCATGTAGCATCCTCCGGGCACTCTCCCCGGTCCGCTAGCGGGCCTGATCGAGCACGTTGATGATCTGCTGACGCTCAACCGTACGGCCCGAAGCCATCTCGAGCAAGTGGAGGGTGACGAGATACCGACCGTGCGCGAGGTCCTGCAATCCGAGGGCGCGCTCCACCACCTGGCGTCCGCTCTGGGCCGTCTCTTCAAAACTGAATGTCACGAGGTTGTCGTCGTCGTTCCACCGCCGGAGGGTAATCGTCGTCCGGTACTGGCGCTCGGGCACGAGGCCATCCAGGACATAGAAGAGGGTGGCGACATCACTCGGGCGGTAGGTGTGCAGCGGGTTGAGGGCCACGGCGGTGTTGCCATAGCGCCATGCCAGGCCGTCCTCACGACGGCCGGGGACCAGGTCGCTGATGGCCAGCCCGTCCGCGCGATGGTCCACGGCGATGGCCGGGAGCCTGACAGCCGCGCCCACCGAAGAGTCCGCTGCCGCGACCGAACTCCGCAGGATGAACGTGCCCGGGGCGACGGGCAGTTCCAGGTACCCGGTGAGCTTGGTTTCGGGGGCCGTCTGTGGGGGAAGACGGAAGGTCCGCACCGTGTCGAGCCACGCGGTCGTACCCTGCACCGTGTCCTGGGCCGTGATGCGAAACCGCAGGGACACGGTACGGTCGCCGGTCTCGAGGGTATCCAGTGGCAGGTCGGTCATAGGCACGGCGAACACGACCAGGCCGATCCCGCCCGGCGATTCATCGGCCCGCGGCAGCCCGAAGGCCCGGACGGTGGCCAGAAGTGTTCTCGGGAAGACCGGCGTGTAGGTGTCCGTGGTGACGCCGGTGGTCAGGTCCTCCTGGGTCCGTTCCGCCAGGCGCTTGATGGCCGCGCTGCATCCGTAGGGGACGGCGGTGTCTTCCCGATCGAAGTAGTTGAGCCACGGCGCCCGGGCCGTCGCGGATGCGCTCAGGTTCAGGGCCCCCGCATCCAGGCGGGCGAAGCTCTCGGCGAAGGCCGCGTCCCCGGGACCTGTCGCCTGCTCCACGTATGCCGCGCCCCGATTGAAGCTCTCATCGGCCAGCGCCAGCGCCCGGAAGTATTCTGCCGAAAAGAACACCGAGTTGAGGCTCGTGCCCCACCCGATGGCCTTGTGATAGATGAAGTGGTAGGCTCGTGGCACCCCGTCCATCCGATAGATCCATCCCTCGACGTCACCCCGGACCAGTCCGTCGATGACCATGGGGTAGGTCTGCAACAGATCCGACTCCAGCGGCCCGCGCACGAACACTTTGCGAGAGGGCTCGCCGTGGCGCATGTAGATGACGGCCCGGTTGTCATACACGGGCTCACCGGCCCTCAAGTCGTTCGGCCTGGAAGGGTTGGGGAACTGCAACTCATGCATCTGTGGCCGGTCGACCGTGCAGGGCCCGATCTCCTGGATCATCGGGGGGTTGAGCCATGCCTTCTGCCACGGATCCGGGACGCGGAACGACCGGCTCACGACGTTCCAGCGCCGCAGGTGCTCTCTCAACCGTTCGCCTGGCGGACGGACCGCGCTGACATCACGTTCCCGCCAGAAACGGTGGAGCCATGGCACGAGAGAGTCGTCCGGAACCGCGTCGAACCTGTCCAGCTCCTCCACGGTGAAGATCCAGGACAGGTCCTCGCGATACAAGGCGCGCCCATGGCTGTCGGCATGCCACAGACCGGCCCGGTATGCCGCCACGGCTGCCTCCACCTGACCCAATGCGGAGAGCGTCCGAGCCCGCTCAAGCCGGGCCACGGCATGGCTACCCCCGTTGGCCAGGTAGCGGTCGAAGCGTGCCAGGGCCTCGCCAAAGTCTTCGGCACGGCGATAGGCGCGGCCCAGGACCAGGTCCACGCGAGGGTCCGTGACAGAGGCGTGCTCCAGGGCGCGAACCCGCCAGGGCCACTGCATACGGTCGCCTTCGTCCGTCATCATGGTGCTGAGGAGATCGAGCGCAGGCGCGAAGGTGGGGTCACGTTCCAGGGCCCGATGCAGCGCTTTGTCACCCTCGATGTAGAAGCCGGTGTAGTCCGCCATTTCCTTGAAGACCACGCCGCGGTTCTGAAAGCCCTGTCGCTTCATCCCGAAGTAGGTCAGCGCCATGCCGAACCATGGGTAGGGCCAGCCGGTGGCCGATCCGGTCGCCCACTCGAACTTCCGGAGTGCCCGGTCGTATGCGTCCTGATCTCGTGTCAGTTCGCCGCGGCGCAGGGAGTGGAATCCATCGCGCAGTTCCTTCATGCCACGGGCCACGTCGCCATTCCATTGCGGGGAGATGGCGTTCAGCTGCTCCACGGCCTCCGTCGTTTGCAGGGAAT
>JBDHIK010000186.1:0-3868 GCA_039587475.1 Gemmatimonadota bacterium
GCCCCGGGTATGTCGCCGGGCTCGATGTCGTGCGTGACATCCACCAGGTGGGCGGTCGGGCAGCGCTCCAGGAGCACGCCCTTCATCTCGCCCACGTAGCCGTCGCGGGTGCCGAAGTCGGTGATCAGGGTCACGATGGCCATTGGGCCTCCCACCGGTTTACGTTTTGCTCAGACGACGCGGTCCACCCAGCGCCCGCGTCTCCAGATCCACAGGGCCGCGAGCCCTCTCGCCACGGCCGTGCCGCTGATGGTCCACCAGATTCCGGCCAGGCCCAGCGGCCGGACGAGCAGCGGCGCCAGCGGCAGCCTCAGTAGCGTCAGGACGCTGGACGGGATCCAGGGAATCAGCGAATACCCGGCGCCCTCCATACTCATCTGGAGCACGATCTCCAGTGCCATGAACACCTGCGCCACGGCCACGATCCGCAGGTAGCTCGTGCCGGCAGCAATGACGTCGGGGTCCGTGGTGAAGATGCTCATCAACTGTGCAGGGATCAGCAGGAATGCCAGCCCGACGATGCCCGTGAGCGCGACGGCGTAGCCAGTCGCCACTCTTCCTGACAGCACGGCCCGCTCCTTCGATCCCGCCCCGAGATTCTGACCGACCGCGGTGGCCGCCGCCAGCCCGAACCCTATGCAAACCATGTAGCTCAGGGACTCGACCTTGTGGCCGACGCCGAGGGCAGCAAGGGCCCCCGTGCCGAATTGGCTGGTGAACCGGGTCAGGATGATGTACACGAACGAGAACAGGGCCCCGCCAGCGGCCACCGGCAAGCCGATCCACGCCATCTGCAGAATCGGGCGCAGAGAGGGCACGGAACGTCTCACCAGGCCGCGCTGCACCATCCACCGGTATCCCACGAAGCACCCGAACGCCCGCGTCACCAGGGTCGCGAGGGCGGCGCCCTGGATGCCCATCTTGGGAAACGGTCCGATCCCCAGGATGAGGAGCGGGTCGAGAATCGTGTTGAGTCCAAGGGATACCGCCAGCAGGATGAGAGGCGTGCGCGTATCCCCCGACGAGCGGAAGGCCGCCTCCATCACGAAATAGGTAAACACGATGGGGGCGCCAGCCAGGTAGACGGACAGGTAGGCGCTGCCCTGCACCGTGACGTCGGCGGGGGTGGCCATCAATTGAAACAGGGGCGTCAGCGTGAAGAGCCCCAGGAGGCCCAGGCCCACGGAAAGGGTGACGGCCAGCAAGAAGGCCCGGTAGACGGCGACGGCGGCCTCGTCCGGTTTGCGCTCGCCGTGCCTCCGGCTCGCCACCGCCGTGAGCCCCACGGCCGAGAGCTCGGCCATCGAAAGCATCATCCACACGGTGAAACCGGCCGTGCTGACACCCGCCAGGGCGTCCGGGCCGAGGCCGCGACCGACCCAGAAGGTGTCCACCACGTTGAACAGGCCCTGCAGGAGGGTCGCTCCCACGGCGGGTCCCGCCAGGCGCAGGACCGACCGCCGGACGGAACCGGCGGTGAGATCGACCCGGGAACTCTCGCTCAGGAGACTTCCGCACTCCCGGCAGCGGCTGCGACCCGGGCTTCCACGACGTCCGCGATCGCCTGCAGGGCCTGCCCCTCGGGAGCATCCGGGCGCCCGATGACCGTCGGCGTTCCCCGGTCACCTTCCTGACGAACCGCCAGGCCCAGCGGGACCGCGCCGAGGAAAGGCAGCCCGAGGGAGGCGGCCAGTCCTTCACCACCGCCGGACCCGAACAGGTCGTGTGTCGATCCGCAGTCGGGACACACGAACCCCCGCATGTTCTCGACGATGCCAAGGACCGGTACGTCCACGCTCTCGAACATCTTGATGCCCTTGAGGACTCCGGTGACGGATACATCCTGCGGCGTGCTCACCATGACCGCCCCGTCTACCTTTACCAGCTGGACCAGGGACAGCTGTGCGTCCCCGGTGCCGGGCGGAAGGTCCACCACCAGGTAGTCCAGCTCACCCCACACCACCTGGTGCAGGAACTGGCGGACGATTCCCATGATGATCGGTCCGCGCCACACGGCCGGGGTCTCTTCGTCCACCAGGAATCCGAGACTCATCAGCTTCACTCCGTGCGCCTCCACGGGCACGACCTGGTCGTCCTGGATGCGGGGCCTCTCCGTGGCCCCGAACATCGTCGGGATGTCCGGACCGTAGATGTCGGCATCCAGCAGACCCACCCGGTAGCCCTTCTTGGCCCAGGCCGCGGCGAGATTGGTCGAGACGGTGGACTTGCCGACGCCGCCCTTCCCCGAGCTGACGGCCACCACGTGACGGACACCGGCCAGCGGCTCAGCCTCGGACGGGTGCCGCGACGCCTCCTCGCGACTCACCTGCCCGGCGGACCGCGGCTGCGCCCCGGCCGCTCCCGCGGCGGCCGGCCCCTTGGGCCCCACCACCGGCAGCGATCGCTTGGCTTTCCCGGGCTCGCGAGGCCTGGGGACCGCCGGGACCGTGCCTTCGGGCGGTGCGGTGGCGGGAGCGGCCGCCTCGGCCGTGCGCACCTCCACCGCGCTGACTCCCTCTACGCCCGACAGGACCAGGCCGACGGTGTCCGCCAGCGAGGCGTCATCTTCGGGCCGCAGGCCCAGCAGAACGGAAACGGCTCCTGCTTCGGTCACCTGCACATCGCCGACGAGCCCGAGGCTCACGACGTCCTCGTCCGCCCCCGTGGGCCTCACGCGGCGGAGGGCGGATTCGACACGTTCTCTGATGGACTGCACATCCATGTTTCAGACATCCGTTTCTGTTCGGGTCACATACAGTGCGGAGCGTCGGGGGCGTCCCGAGGATCCGGCGATCGCGTCAGGCGGACTCCACCGACTCGACCGACCGGACTTCCGGCACCTGCATCTTAAGGCGCTGCTCGATGCCGGCCTTCAGGGTGAGCATCGACATCGGACAGGCGTAGCAGGCTCCGACCATGCGAATGCGGACGATTCCGTCCAGTTCGTCGAATCCCACCAGCTCGATGTCGCCACCGTCCGCACGGATGGCGGGCCGGATCGAATCGAGTACTTCCTCGATCCGCTCCTTCGCGGAGGCGTTCCGGGTGGCGGCGCTGCTCTCGTTCATCGGCACTTCGAGTGTTGGTTCCTGCGGCCGCAGGGGCCGCTCAAAGAATCGCTTCAGAAGCTATTCGCGGCGCAAAACACCGTCAACGACGCGGGGTTTCCGCCAGCGCGTCCACGAACCGTCGCACGATCCTCGCGCCGTGCTCGCGTCCGTTCTGAATGAAGATCTTGTTGGCGTCGAACCCCGCCGCGAGCACGCCGGCGATGTACACGCCGGGGACGTCGGTTTCCATGCTCTCCGGGTCGTGGCGCGGGATCCCGGTCGTGGCGTCGAGGGTGACCCCCAGCCCGCGCAGCAGGCCGGGATCGGGACGGAATCCGGTCATGGCGAGTACGAAATCGTTCTCCAACCAACGCTCGGAATCGTCGTGGAGATCCCGCAGGAGCACCCTGCCCGGCTCGATCTCCTCCACCCTGTGCTTCCACAGCGCCGAGATTTCGCTCGCCTCGATCCGGTTCCGGATGTCCGGAAGCACCCAGGGTTTCACACCCCGGTCGAAACCGTCGAACAGGTGGGCCATGGTCACGCGAGCCCCGGCGCGCCACGCGGTCAGCGCGGCTTCGACGGCTGAATTCCCGCCGCCGACCACCAGGACGTCCTGGTCGAAATACAGGTGCGGATCCCGGAAGTAGTGCGTCACCTTCGGAAGACCCTCACCCGGTACTTCGAGCAGATTCGGAGTGTCGAAGTAGCCCGTCGCCACCACCACGGCGTCCGCCCGGTACGACCGCGATGCCCCGGTGAGGTGCCGGGCCTCGACGTGGAACGACCCGTTCGATCGCTCCACCGAGTCCACCGTT
>JBDHIK010000187.1:0-3857 GCA_039587475.1 Gemmatimonadota bacterium
ACCAACCCTTGTTCGAGAACTTCGACGTCGCCGAGCGCTTCGCGACCGGCGGTTTCGTGCTCCGGTTCCCGGCAACGGGCGGCGGGTACGCCCTGGAAACGACCGACGGGATCGTCCTCGAGCAGGGCGAGCAGGTCGACTCGGTGGGCTACGCTCTCGGATTCCGCTGGCAGATCCCGCCGGACGGCGTCGTTCCCGGCCAAGCCGTCGCCTTCCGCTTGCAGAGCCTGCGGGACGTGTCTCGCGGACTGGCGGCCAGTCTCCAGTCGAGTCTGGCCAAGGACGGCAATTTCCTGCGATTGGCCTTCACCGGGACCGACCCGCAACACCTGGCCCGGGTCCTCAACGCCATCTCGGACCAGTTCATCGCCGTGGCGGCCGGTCAGAAACAGATGCAGTTGATCGTTCAGGCTGAGGCATTGAGGCAACAACTCGACATCGCCCGGCAAAACCTCGCGGACGCGGAGACTCGCCTGCAGCGCTACGGGGTCGAGACCATCACCTTGCCGCGAGAAGTGGCCGCTGGCCCAATGGCCGCCGGCCTGTCGATGACTCAGGGGCCGGTCCTGGCCAACTACTTCGACCAGAAGCTGCAACTCAACCAGATCGAATTGGACATGGTGGCGATCGGTGCCACCATGGACGGCATCCGGGAGGGTACCCTGCGCATGGACGCTCTCCTGGCGATCCCGGCGGTCCTGGCCTCTCAGGATCTGTCCCGGGCCCTGTCCGATCTGTCCGCGGCTGAGGCGAACCTCCGGGCCCTGCAGCAACGGTTCACGGATCAGCATCGCCTGGTCCAGGACGAACGCGATCGCATCGCGGTGCTTCGGGACGAGACGATCCCCCCGTACGTGGACGGACTCATTGCCCAGTTGAACGCCCAGCGCGCCGCGCTGAGCCGGCAGATCGACGCGATGTCGATAGAGCTGCAGGAGATCCCCGTTCGCACCATCACCGAACAGCGACTCGAGCGAGAGAAGATCAGCGCCGAGAAGCTGTTCCAGACGCTGCAGAACAACTACGCCCAGACGTCGTTGTCGCTGCAGAGCGCCATCCCCGACGTGCGCCCTCTGGATCCAGCCACACCACCGACCCGGCCCAGCAGCAGCACGGTCCCGATGACGATCCTGACGGGGTTCATCGTGGGTTTGGCGGGCTCCATGCTTCTGGCCCTCCTGCTGGACCACATGGACACACGGTTCCGTTACCCCGAGGAGGTCTCCGACGATCTCGGCCTCACGATTCTCGGGGCCATCCCTGCCATCAAGAAGCTCAAGACCGGCAAACAGTCGGCCGAGGAAGCGTCCCAGGTGGTGGAAGCGTTCCGAACCGTGCGGCTCGGGTTGGCCCACAGCTATGGGTCGGCCGGCCCGGTCCTCCTCACGATCACCAGCCCGGGACCTGGTGACGGCAAGTCGCTGGTATCCTCGAACCTCGCACTGTCATTCGCCGAGGCGTCATACCGCACGCTGCTCATCGACGGCGACATTCGCCGTGGCGAGCTGCACCGAATGTTCGACATCAACCGCCAGCCCGGCTTGCTGGACTACCTCGTCGGAGACGCCGATATCTCGGCCGTCCTCCGGAGAGCCAAGACGCACCGGAACCTGAGCGTCATCGCCAGCGGAACGCGTCGGCACATGGGGCCCGAACTCCTCAGCTCGCCGGCAATGGGAACCCTCATGGCCGAACTGAAGGGACAGTTCGACGCAATCATCGTCGACAGTCCACCGCTCGGCGCCGGGATCGACCCCTTCGTCCTCAGCACGCTGACGGGGAATCTGCTGATGGTGCTGCGATCCGGGGAAACCGACCGGCAGATGGCCGAGGAGAAACTGAAGGTGGTGGACCGCCTTCCCATCCGGATTCTGGGCGCGGTGCTCAACGACGTGAAGACCAGCCAGCGGGCCTACAAGTACTATAGCTACGTCTATTCCTATACACCGGACGACGAGTCGGTCACCAGCCTGCCCGCGCTGTCGGGCAGCAAGGACTGACGACCGGCACGTGGTTCCGTTTCCGGAATGACGACGGGCCCGTGCGGATGTTCCGCACGGGCCCGTCGTCGTTCAAAAGAGAACTTGCCTTGTCGAATCAGTTGACGGCTGAGGGCGGGGCGAAGGCCTGTACCACGGTGCCCTGGTCTGCCGAGTCGAGTTGACGCAACGCCGTCGTCGCACGGAGCAGCAACTCGGTCGCTCCCAGATCCGCTTCCCGGAAGTTGGAAACCACCGAGTATCCAGCACGCAACTCCATGGGGGATGCCCCTCCGGATACGGCTTTGGCCTCTGCTTCGACCGCCCGGCGCAAGCGCTCGACCAATTGTCGCACCCCACCATCGTCGGTCGCAGGAGCGATGACGGCAAACTCCGTCGGCCCCAGTCGTCCGATGGCGTCGGACACGCGCCCGACTTTGCGGAACAGCTTGCCGACCGCGAGTCCGACGTCATTTCCAGGGGTCCATTCCTGATCCTCCGACTCCTGAACCGCAGGCGAAAACACAACGCAGGCCAACGGCTGCCGGTGGCGATACGCTTCGGAGCCGATCTCCCGTGCTCGCTGTGCCAGACCCCTCCGATTGTAGAGGCCCGTGCCCTCGTCCATCAGAGTGCGATCCCGTTCCTGAACCGCGGCCATGCGGGCGTCGAGGTAGTTCCTCAGCTTGAGGAGCAGCGCTTCTCCGTCCAGCGGCTGCCCCAGGAACTCCCAGGCACCAGCGCGATAGGCCATGAGACGTTGGGCACGGTCGGAGGGCCCGGAAGTCGTGATGACGATCGGGGTCGCCTGACTGAATCTGGGATCCTCACGAAGGACACGGACCACCTCGATCCCGTCGATGTCGGGAAGCTGCAGATCGACCACCAGCAGGTCAGGGAGGGCGGTCTGGGCCCGCTCCAGCGCCTGGCGGCCGGTGAAGGCCCGGATCACATCGTAGCCCTCTGGAGCCAGCACACTCTCCAGTGTCCGGGCAGACCATTCCTGGTCGTTGGCGATGAGAACGAGTGGGGGTCTGGGCGGCCCGGTTTCGGTCATGGATTGTCCCGCGATTGGCGGTAAGTTATCTCGCTCGTGCGTTCCTTCAGATGGGCCCTTCCTCAAGCAGGACTTGTGCGCGTTTTCATCCTGACTAGTAACTCGTTGTGAGACAACCTCTTGGATGAAATACCCGACCTGGGGGCCAGAGCTGTGTTGCCGCGCCCTCGCCACAAGGATGGCCGGCATACCTCATGGAGCCCGGAAGGAATGATCGGCGTCGGCCAAGTGGCCCAAAGCATGGCGACCCCGCAACGCTGACGGATGGTTGCGGTGAGCGTGCCACAACATGACCGGAATCCTGGCCGGCGCCGGGATCGCAACAATGACTCTAACTGCTTGCAGCACAAAGTGTTACAGCAATGGACCCCTAACATGAGATGGGCCGGAGTTTCACGGCTTCGGACTTGTACTGGCATCGGCCCAGGTTCGACAACGGAGTTCAACGAACGTGATCTGCTCACAATGCCAATGGTCTTCCACGAACGAATCCGCCGGATCGGCTGGCGTCTTGATCGCCTGCCCCTCCTGCGGATCGACGATTCAGGAGGGTGACGTCCTCGCGCCCACCCGTGGATTTCTGGCACGTCTCGGCAGATTCGGTTTGGGGCTGACACACCATCCGCTCTTCCACGCCCGGAGTAAGAGGCCGGAGAGTGGCACGGCCCCTGGAGGGGAGAGTAGGCATGGGTGAACCATGGGTCAGCCGCCCGCGACTTGGCCGTTGGGCAAGGGCCTTCATTGTTGCCGGGCTCGCCTGGGGGCTGGGGCCTGGACATCTCGCCGCCCAGGATGGCCGCGGTGCCACCCGGATAGAGCTT
>JBDHIK010000188.1:0-3827 GCA_039587475.1 Gemmatimonadota bacterium
GCCTCCGCGTCGACTCGCCACCTGGTCTGGAGTGTCGGCATGGTCGGCTTGCTGGCCCTGCCCGTCATCGCCGCGATCCTCCCCTGGGAGCTGGAAGTGCTCCCGGCCGGCCAGGTGATGGAACAGGCCACTCCGGCGGTGCAATCCACGGTGAGTCTGGACGAAGCTGCCACCCCGGAGATCGCATCCGCTGAACCCGGCGCCCGCGCCGGTCATGACAGGGCCGGTGTGTTCTTCGAGGAAACCGGTGAGGCCGCAGGTGCCACGAACGCCGCCGCCGGCACTGCCGCCCCGTCCTCCGCTCTTGGTCCACTCAGCGTGGCACGACTGGTGGTCGGCCTCTGGTTGTTCGGCGCCGCCCTCCTGCTCGCCCGGATGTTTCTCGGAGCCATCCTGGTGCGCCGTATCGTTCGCCTGGGTACGCCCCTCAAGAGCTACCGTTGGCTGCAATTGCTGCACAGCACAAGCGAGGATATGGAAGTCGTGGCTCCCGTGCGGTTGGTACGCAGCGGGGCGCTCCCCATGCCGGTGACGGCTGGCATCCTGAGACCCGTCATCGTCTTGCCCGAGGGGTCGGAGCAATGGGACGAGGACCGCCGCCGGGCTGTGTTGATGCATGAACTGGCCCATGTCAGCAGACTCGACCTGGCCTTTCATCTGATGTCACGGGTGGCCTGCGCAGTGTATTGGTTCAACCCGCTGGTATGGTTTGCCGCCCGCAAGCTCAGGACCGAGAGTGAACGGGCCTGCGACGACCTGGTGTTGAACGCCGGGACCCGGGCATCGGAGTACGCCGACCACCTGCTGCATATCGTGCGGGCCGCCGGTAGGTCGCGGACCCCCGCCATGGCTGTCCCCATGGCGCAACGGTCGGAATTCGAGGGCCGCCTGCTCGCCATCCTCGAGCCGGGGATCAAGCGCCACCGAATCACCTTTGCCCGAGGCTTGGCGATCACCGCAGGACTGGCGCTCTCGACGGTGCCGCTCGCAGCCCTCGGCCGGGCCACGCCGGAGACGGTGACGCCGGCGCCGAGCGCCCCCAGCGAAAGCCGCATCGCGCCACCTCCAGTTGCCACCGTCGTGCCCGAGGTCGAAGCGGGCACCCCGGAGGCACCGGTCAAACCGGCGAAGGAGGCTCAAGGCGACAAGACCGACCGGACCACCATAGCCCTGGAAGGCCCGGCGCCGGCGCCACAGCGTCAGGATCCTCGACCTGACGCGGTCGCCGCACTGGTGAATGCTCTCGACGATCCCGATCGTCAGGTACGCCTGTCGGCACTGGCGTCGCTGGCGGAGATGAATGACGTCCGCGCGGTACCGGGGGCCATGCAGGCGCTAACGAGCGACGATCCGGAAATGCGGCGGAATGCCGTCTACCTCCTCGGTGAGATGGGTGACCGCCGGGCATTGCCGGGATTGTTGCCTCTGCTCGATGACCCCGATCGACAGGTCAGGCGCACGGCCGCGCGCGCCCTCGGAGAATTCCAGGATTCGACGGCCATCGCCGCTCTGTCCCGGGCCTTGCAGACGGACAGCGACCCGGAAGTGCGGAAAACCTCGGCCTGGGCCCTCGGCGAAATCGAGGACCCGCGAGCCATCCCGGCCCTCGTTCAGGCGCTGCAAAGCGACGAGAGCGCCGAGGTCCGGGCCACGGCCGCGTGGGCCCTGGGAGAGATCCAGGATGCCTCGGCCCTCGATGCACTTGGTGCTGCGGTGCGCGACGAGAACCCCGACGTGCGACGCCAGTCCATCAGGGCCATCGGCGAGATCGATGACCGACGCGCCGTCCCGGTGTTGGTGCCATTGCTGGATGACGGCGACCCCGAAGTCCGGAAGTTGGCGGTGTGGGCCTTGAGTGAACTCGAGGATCCCAGCACCCTCGACGCCCTGGGACGGGCGACGACAGACTCGAACGTCGAAGTACGACGCATGGCGTTCCGTGGCCTGGGTGAGCTGGAAGACCCGCGTGGGATCGATTACCTGGTCGTCGGCCTGCAGGATGCGGATCCGGAAATCAGAGCACGCGCCGCCTGGGCCCTGGGCGAGGTTGCCGACCGACGGGCGCTCGAGCCACTGGTCGCCGCCCTGTCCGACGAGAACGCCGAGGTCCGATCGCAAGTCGTCCATGCGCTCGGACATCTGGAGGACGGCCGCGCCGAGACCGGACTGGTCCGGGCTCTGGCGGACCAGAACGACGACGTCCGGGTGCAGGCAGCCGACGCGTTGGGGGAGATCGATCTTTCGGTCGCTCCGCCGGCCCTCATCGCAGCCCTCAGCGATCCCTCACCGGAAGTCCGGAGGGTCGCGGCCCACTCGCTCGGTCACATTGCGGATCCCGCGGCTACTGAAGCCCTTGCCGTGGCGGTCCAGGACGGAAACCGCGATGTCCGACTGACCGCGCTCGAAGCCCTGGGCGAAATGGGGACCCAGCAGTCGGTCGCCGTACTGATCGCGGCCATGGACAACGAGGACCCTGAAGTGCGCCGGATCGCCGCCCAGATGCTGGGCCGGCGGGGGGACCGGTAAGTGAGTTCCTCCTATCGCATGGGCCTGCTCACCGGCGCCTCGCTGGTGACGCTGGCCCTGCTGGCCGCGGCCTGGCTGCCCAGGGGAGAGATCCTGGCACCCCACCCGACCATGGTGCCGGCGCTGACTCCGGTGGACGACATGGCCATGGTCCGGTCGGTGCTGGACGCGTCCCGCGGGACCAGCCTGCTGTTGTGCGAGATGGCTGCGGCTCAGGTCCGTGGCAATGTCTGGTGGCGCAATCGTGAACCCGTCGATGACCAGGTACGGGACGTGTTGCTTCAGGTCGCCCGGGATCCGACCGATCCGGCCGTGGTGCCGGTGTTGGTTGCCGCGCTCGCCGATGCCGACCGATGTGTAAGCCGCACCTCGGCTCGGCTCCTTGGCCGCACCGACAATCCCCAGGCGGTGCAGGGACTCTTGACCGCACTCCGCGATTCCTCGGCTGCCGTGAGGGAGATGGCCGCGCTGGGGCTGGGTGTCGCCGAGCCGGCGGAGGCGCTCGACCCGCTCGTCGAGGCCCTGTCGGCCGATGGCGCCGAGGGCGTTACGGTGATGGCGGCATGGGCCCTGGGGCAGATCGAAGACCCGCGAGCGGTTGAGCCTCTGGCCAGGGCTCTGTCCCGAGGTCCAGACGGTCTCAGAGCTGCCTCGGCCATTGCGCTCGGTGAAATCGAAGACGCCGCAGCCGTTGAGCCGCTGCTCGGGGCCCTTTCGGACCCGGTGGCCGAGGTGCGCCGTGCCGCTGCCTGGGCTCTGGGTGAGGTCGAGGATCGACGGGCGCTGGCGGACTTGAGCAGGACGTTGCTGAGTGACGACGACCCCGCCGTTCGCAGGGCCGCAGCCCGTTCCCTGGGCGAGATCGGCCGCTGACCTGAATCCGGGCGTCAGCCGCCGCCCGATGCCCGGCACCCGGCCCCGGATCATGCGTTGCTTCGGGGACGCCACCCACCCATTTTTCTTCCTGAAACATCCACGGATCCAAATGCCGCGCTGCGGCATTTTTTTCCGATTGAAACGTCATATAGTGCAAGACCATAGAACGGTAGATGGAGCCATGAAACGAACCCATAGTGGTGGCCGGCCGGCTGGCCTGGCAACAATCCTCGGTGTCCTGTTCCTCGGTTTGGCGTGTTCCGACGACACGGGACCGGTGAATCCCGTGCAGACCGTCACCAAGACGTCCCGCACCGACAACCAGCAGACGGCGGCCGGCACTCCTGTGCCGTTGTCGCCTGAGGTCTTGCTCACCCGGGCCAACGGCGACAGGGCCGAGGGTGAGACGGTGACGTTCACCGTGG
>JBDHIK010000189.1:0-3805 GCA_039587475.1 Gemmatimonadota bacterium
TGGAGCCGGGGGCGCATTCGGCGCTCAAGAATGTCTACGTCGAATGCCTCGAGGGGGACCTGGTGGCGTACGGCGAGTTCGACTGGCCGGCGCCATGACCGAATCCGGTGTGGTCTACGGGCTGCTGGATACCTCCGCCAGCATCGGGAACGCTGCGGTCGCAGCCAGGTGCCGTGATCTGACGATCACCTGGTCCCGCTACGACTATCACGGACCCATGCTCGAAGCCGCCGGCGTCGACGGTATTCTCCAGCAGGCGGCGGCCCAGCCGGCCCGGTTCTGTTTCATCCAGTCCTACGGCCGCATCATCCGGGAACGTTGGATTCCCGGCGCTTCGGGTCAGGCTACGTTTCTGGCGGCGTTGCGAGACTGGATGGCCGAGCGACACACGCTGGTGGCGGGGCGGCCGCTCCTGGGTCACGACGGCTGGTACGGACTGGATCCGGGGTGCCTGCTGGTCGATCTGGATCGCTACCGGGACAGCGGCTGTCCCGGTTTCGGTGACCCGGTCGAGGACCCTCGCCAGTTGCCGGTCCCGGTGGTTCGCCGCGAGGGCGAGGAAGTCATTGCGCTGGAGCCTGGCGTCGGGTCGGTCACCGCGACTCCGCTGCTCCCGGGCTGGGGGTTCGTGGACGCCAGTGTGCGGCAGGGCCTGACGGTGCCGGCGCTCCCCGACTTCGTGCGGCGTGCGGTCCTGGATCTGGCGCCGGATGCGCCGCCGACGCGCCGCGCCCTCGAGCGACTCTTCAGCCACGGAATCACTCCCGTGGAGGATCCGGCCGACGCGAAGCTGGCGCCGGACCAGGCGGCGTTCGTGTCCTCGGTGCGGGATCAGGTCGCCAACGCCCGCCGCGGTGTGTTCCTCCTGAACATCGAGTCCTACCAGGATGTCGACACGCCACCCGGCGAGTTCCAGGGGCCGGTCTCCACGCTGTACTCGGTCGCGTCCGGCTTCAAGCCCAACCGCATTCTGCAGACACATGGCATGGATGAGCACACGCGCATCGTCTTCTTCGACTACAGCGAGCGGGCCCTCGCGGTGCGACGCGCCTTGGTGGAGCAGTGGGACGGCGAAGACCTGCCACGCTTCATCAGGCATTTGTTCGCCAGCTTCCCGCCGCCCGACACCTTCTATCAACTGTGGGCCGGGTGCACGCCGGACACGATGGACTGGCCGGCGGTCGAGGCCGCGTGGCGCAGCGATCTCGACAGGATGGGCGGCGCCGAGGCGTTCAAGGAGCATTGGGGCCGCTACCGGCTCCTGCCGCATGCGTTCGTCCACTGCGACCTGCTCGCCGATCCATCGCCGCTCTGGCCCCACGTCCGGGACGACGTGGGGACGGTGATGTGGTTCAGCAATGCGCCCTTCACCGTGTACGGCAACTGGCACGCGCCACTCGACGAGCGCAAGGCCAGGTATGAACGTCTGATCGACGACCTGGCGCGGCGCAGTCCGGGCATGATCCTGTACGGGTCGGACTATGCCAACGCCAACGTGAACTGTCTTGCGGCGGGCGACTACGCCGCGTTATACCGGGAACAGGACCGGGGACCGCTCGGCGCGTCCCCTCGCTGTCAACACGTCATTCGGATGTAGGTCCGCGCCAACGAGCAACGGCGCCCGCCCATCCGGGGAGCTTACCATGACTGCCAGCCCTCGCCAGAACCTCGACCGTTCCGCCTTCGTCCGGCACCGTGGGCCGGTCACCTGCGTGGCGCCGATTCCCCATCGTCAGGCTGCGGTCACGGCGGCGTACGACGGCGCGGTCGGATACGTCGACCTCGAGACGCGTGCCTTCTCGCTGATGGGGTACCACGACCACCTCGCCAACAAGGTGGCCGTGAACGCGGCGGGGACCAAGGCGGCGTCCTGTTCGTCCGACTACTCGATCTACCTCTGGGATCTCGACAGCCGCGAGCGCGAGCGGGTTCTCCTGGGCCACAGCGATGACGTCGAGGACTTCACCTTCGTGGACGATCATGTGGGCGTGTCGGTCTCGCGGGACTGGCGCATCCTGGTGTGGAACCTGGATACCGGTGCCATCACCAGGGTCATCGAGGGACACGAGAAGGACGTGCTGTCGGTCGCGGCGGCTGACGGCCGGCTCTACACCTCGGGCGACGACATGACGCTCCGGGTCTGGGACCTGACGACCGGCCGCTTGCTCCGCACCTGGGGGCCGTTCGAGGACGAAACCGACAGCTGTGCCATCGATCCGGAGCGGGGGCGCGCCATCCTGGGTTGTGACGACGGCAAGGTCCGCATCTTCGACATCGACACCGGAGACCGCATCGCGGAGATCGCGGCGCACTCGTCGGGTATCAAACGCGTGGCCACCTCTCCCGTCAACGGCGACATCCTGACGGCGGCCTACGATCAGCGTATCCTCGTGTGGGACGCCGAGGACCTCAGTCTGCGCCTGACCCTGGAGCCCCGCGCGACGACCTGGGAGCGGTCCTTCAACTGGTCTCCCGACGGCTCGCGCATCGTCGCCGGGACCTTCGACGGGACGGTACTGGTGTGGGACGCCACCACGGGCGCGTGCCTGGACGAAATCGGTGAACTGGATGGCGGCAACCCGTGCCTCAACGACGTGAGTGCCACCGACCGGGGGGACATCGTCACGGTCAGCGACGACGGCGTGCTACGGCTGGGACGGTTGACCCCCGACGAGGCGGTCTGGGTGGCGGACGTGACTCCGGCCGGGGGCCGCATGCTCGCCAATGCCGTCGCAGTGGACGATGAGTACGGCCTGGCCGTGAGCGGCACGCACGACCACAAACTCCACATCTTCGCGTTGGGACAGGGCACGCTGTCGGACGAGGTCGAGGTCACGGTCGGCGAAGGCCCCATCAATGCCGTCCGGGTGTCTCACCAGCCCGGATACGAGGCCCAGCTGTTCGCGGCCTGTTACAGCGGTGCCATCGCCCGGGTCGGACGGGATGGTACTCCCCTGGGGACGATCCGGGTGCACGAGGGAGCCGTCAAGTCACTGCGGCTCCATCCCTCGGAGCCGAGCGGGGTGAGTTGCAGCGCCGATGGAGCGCTGGTGTCGTGGGACTACCAGGGCCGGCTGCTCCAGCGGTTCCCCGGCCACATGGCCATCGTGGACGACGTCGACATCGATCCCAGCGGGACCCTGATCACCAGCGTCTCGCGTGACTTCACCATGAAGATCTACCGGCTGGAGGATGGACGTCTGGTCGACTCGTACTCCCTGGGGCGGCGCTCGCCCAAGTCCGTCTGTTTCCTGACGCCGGACGTGGTCATCGTGGCCAACTACTGGGGCACGCTGTTCCGGTTCGACCTGAGCACCGGGGAGGTCCAGTCACGCGCGGTGGCCAAGAATGGCATCAGTGCCATTGCCCGTTGTGGCGACCGCGTGGTGGTGGTGTCCTACGACGGCGCCGCGTACCTGGTCGACCCCGCCGACCTGCGGGTGGTCAACACGCTGCGCCGCATGACGCAACGGCTGCAGGCCAGTGCCCTGATCTGAGCGCGACCGGGGCAGGGCAGGGCCGGACGGTGGCTGTTCGCAGGTTCGTGATCCTCGCCGCGCCGAGGACCGGGAGCAACATGTTGTGCACGCTCCTGAACTCGCATCCGGCCGTGCTGTGTCACCACGAGCTGTTCAACCCCCGGGGTATCTTCCTGGCACGGGACCGGCGCGACGGTACCTGGGACCTGGGTACCATGGCCGAGCGGGATCGGGATCCGCTGACCTTTCTCGACCGGATGTGGCGCCGCACCCTGGGCGCCAGCCACGTGGGGTTCAAGATGACCCGGGGACAGGCGGACGATGTG
>JBDHIK010000190.1:0-3793 GCA_039587475.1 Gemmatimonadota bacterium
CTGCGGCCGTGGCTGCCTTGACCACGACGATCCCCTTCAACGACGTCGACACCGGTTGCCGGGAGATCCGCCGCCATGCTCCGGCCTGCGTCGTGGTGGAACCCGTGGTGGACGCCGCCCCCGACCGAGCATGGTTGGCCATGTTGCGGGAGGAGACCCGCGCAACGGGCAGCGTGCTGGTCTTCGACGAAATCAAGACGGCTTTCCGGATCGCGATCGCTGGGGCTTCGGAACGCTACGGAGTGGAGCCGGACCTGCGCGTCCTGGGGAAGGGACTTGCCAACGGTTTTCCACTCGCGGCGGTTGGTGGCCCCGCGGACCTGATGTCCGCCCTCGACCGCACCTGGATCTCCTCGACGGCCGCGACCGAACACGTCGCCCTCCGCGCGGCGCTCGAGACCATCCGCGTCTCGGTTGCACAGCAGGTACCGGGGCACCTGGGCCGGGTCGGTGGTCAGCTGTACCGGGGACTCGAACAGCTGTGTGCCCGGTTTCCCGCGGCAAAGGTTTCCGTCAAGGGCATCCCAGAGATGTGCTATCTCGCGTTCGAGGCCCCGGCCCTGGGCGGGCGATTGAGCTCGGCGATGGCGTCGCGCGGCATCCTCTGGAAGCCGACGGCCTATGACTTCGTGTCCCTGGCCCATACAGCTGCCGACATCGAATTGACACTCCAGGCGCTCGAAGACGCCGTCGGTCGCATGCTCGAACGGGGATGATCCGGTGCCGCTGATCGACGTCCATGCCCACTTCTTTCATGACCGCACTCCACGGCAAGACTGGCGCGCCCGCAATGCCAGTCGACTTCGGGCGGGAGAGCGTATTGGTGTCACGCTCCACGTGGCCAGCATCCTCGGGAGTTGGGGCGCCACTTCCCCCACGTACTTTCCCTCCCCGGAAGATCTGGACTACGCCAACGACTGGCTGGACGGGTACCGGCGTCAGCACGCCCCAGCCATCGCCGCCTATGTGGCCGTCAATCCCAATTTCCAGGACCACGCCCTGGCGTCGATCGACCGATTTCTGGAGCGCGGCTTCGTCGGTGTCAAGCTCGCCGCCAGTCGCAGGGTCATCGACCCGCTCCTCGACCCGATCTGCCGCCTCGCCGGCGAGTGTGGCGTTCCGGTCCTGCAGCACATCTGGCAGCATCGGCGCCGCGACTGGCCCGGCCAGGAGGCGTCGGACGCCGCGGAACTCGTCAGGCTGGCTGCGCGGCAACCCCGGGCCCGGTTCATCCTGGCCCACATCGCCGGTGGTGGCGATTGGGAGCATTCCCTGCGGGTCCTGGCCGATGCCCCCAACATCTACGTGGATCTCTCCGGCAGTGGGGTCGACGGCGGCATGCTGGAAGCGTGCGTCGCTGCCGTGGGAACGAGTCGCCTGCTCTGGGGCGCCGATGTCACGCTCGACACCGGGTGGGCCAAGTTGCGTTATCTCGAAGGGGTCCTCTCCGCAGAGGACGTGGATCGCATTCGCTGGCGCAACGCGGCCGACCTGTTCGGGTTGCGGATGGAAGAGGAGCCATGATGCTGGATGTGACGGCGTTCGTCGGCGCCTACCCGTTCCGACGTGTGCCCGGGACGTCCGTTCCAGGCCTGATCGAAGCCATGGCGCGAACCGGTATCGAGGAGGCGTGGGTCAGTCATCTCCCTTCGATCTTCTGGCGCGATCCGATGACGGGGAATGACTGGCTCCTGCGTGCGGTTGGCGACCATCCGCAGCTGCGTGCCGTGCCTGCGATTCACCCGGGGCTCCCGGCCTGGAAGCGCGAACTCTCCGCCATGGTGCGGGCCGGGGTCCCAGCCGTCAGAGCCGACCCCCCGTGGTACGGACTGGACCCCGCCGGCCCGGCCATGCGGGAACTGGTGGTCGCCTGCGCCCGGGCGGGAGTGCCGTTGATGAGCGCCGTGCGGTTGGAGGATGCCCGCCAACAGCACCCGCTCGACCGCAGTGCTGCCCTCCCCGCTTCAGCCATCCGCGCCTGGCTGCGGGCCGATGCCCAGGTCAGGCTGATCGTGAGTCATGCCGATCGGCACCTGATCGAAGAGGTGCATTTCGGATCCACACCGGAGGAGTCGGCACGGATCTGGTGGGACATCAACTGGATCTGGGGGCCGCCGGAGGATCACCTCACCACGTTGCTCAAGACGGTCGGGGTCGACCGGTTCGTGTTCGGTACCGGGCAGCCGCTCAGGCTCCCCGAAGCCGCCATCGCTAAACTCGACCTGACCGATGTGACCCCGGACGACCGGCAGGCCATCACGCGACGTAACGCGCTGGCGGCCATCGGGTAGCCGCCGGTGATCGGGCGAGCGCAGGACGCTCCCCCGATCACGACATGCGCCCGGGCGACTAGCCTCTGTGGAAGTAGAATCGCTCGTCGGCAACCTTGCCGTCGCGCCAGCGACGGACGGCAGCCTGGCCCATCTGGACTCGGCCGCTGCCCTTGAAGGTGACGTCCATGGTCCACTCCGAAAAACTGACGTCTCCCTTCGTGGCACTGGCCAGCAGTTCCATGCCGTGAAACTCCTGCACGGAGTCCACGAAGGCCTTTTCGTACTGGCGGTTCGTGCCCTTGCCGATGCGCGGAGCGTCGGTGTTCTCGCGCATGACGCAATCCTCGGCGTAGAATTCCTCGAACGCCTCGAGGAGACGACCCTCGAGAATCATGTTATTGAGTTGCTCGTCCAGGGTTCTGATGTCTGTTTGCGTGGTCGTCATTTCTGCTGTTTCTCCTGAGTGGGTGGGATGAAGGAATCACCGGGCGTCTACCCGGTGGGCGATGAGCCTGTCGATGGAGAATGCGCCGCTGCCGGACAGGAGCACCGCCGTGGCAAGGCCGAGTGCCAGCAGGTGGTACTCGAACCCCTGACCGTTCTGGGTGCCGTACCAATCCATGAAGAAGCCGTTCCGGGCATGGACCGTCACGACCGCTCCCACCATCACCGCGCCGAGGCCCAGGGCCGCGAGGCGGCTGAAGACACCCGCCAAGAGAGCCAGGCCACCAAAGAACTCGATCACGATGACGAGGGCGGTGACGGCCGGTGGCAGGCCGAACATGGCTTGAAAGGTGTCGATGGTCGCTTCGAAGCCCTGGCCGCCGAACCAGCCCAGGAGCTTCTGGGCTCCATGTGGAACCATGACCAGGCCCAGGACGAGCCGGAGGATGATGGGAACGAGCCCGCTGTTGGTTGCGGTCAAGCGTCGCAGGATGTTCATGGGTCACCTCGGTGCACGAATAGTCAGTTATTGTCTAGTCAAGTATTATGGAAAAAGAGAGGCTGTCAGTTGGGCGCGGCGAGGATTCGCTCGAGCAGTCCGACCAGTTGGCCACGTTCCTTTTCCGACAGCATTCCCAGGCCCTGGTGGTCGATTGCCCCAATGGGACCAGCCAGTCGGTCCAGCAGCTCGAGGCCTTCTGGGGTGATGTGACAGCGAACCAGGCGGCGGTCTTCCGGACACCGCTCCCGCCGAACCAGGGCCTTCCGCTCCAGCCGGTCGATCAACCGGGTGATACCGGGTGTGCGTTCGACCATCCGTTCCGCGATCGACAGCGTGGCGAGGCCGTCCAGTCCCGCTCCCTTGAGAATCCTGAGCACATTGTACTGTTGGTGGGTGATTCCCAGCGGGTCCGTCACCACCGCAACCTCCCTTTTCAGCCGGTCGGCCACCATCAGAAGCCCGAGAATGGCTTCCTGGGAAGTCGACTGGAACGGCTTGGACTGGCGGATGGCCCGCTGGATGACGCCGGTGCTCACGGAACTAGTATACAGGTCAATATATGATCTGTCAAGTA
>JBDHIK010000054.1:0-17412 GCA_039587475.1 Gemmatimonadota bacterium
CCTGCAGACCACGCTTGATGTCGCGATCGGCCTGTTCCAGCCCCCGGCGCTCCCGGGCGAACCGCGCCGCCGTGGACCGGAGCTGCTCGGCCTGTTCGGCCCCGAGTCCCATCTCGTTGGTGGCCCGGGCCATGAAGCGCTGCTCGATCTGTCGCAGAAGCTGCTCGCGGGTCGGTCGCTGCTGACCGGGCTGTTGGGCCAGTGCCGGCGACGCCCCGAAGGAGAGAATCATGCCGGACATGAGGATGGCACGGAGGCTAGGCATCGGTCAGCCCTCCCAGGCCTGGAGAACGTCCTCCAACTCGCCGGTCTCCAGTTCGTCGACGGAGCTGGCGCCGGGTTGGTACAGAACGTCCATGGAGGTGGTCTCGAGTTGATCGAGGACCAGAATCAACTCCGTGGTCTCGAGATCATCAAGTTCCGGTCCCAGCCAACCGGCGTCGGCGGTCGTCGGAGACTCGGGTGCCGGCCCCAACAGCCCGCCAAACACCAGAAGGAGGGCGGCGGCCACCGCGACGACGCCGGCCGCCCAGGCGGCCCGGCGCCGGATGGAGACGACCGGGGTACCGGCGCGACGATCCTCCAGCACGGCCTCGGCAATCCTGGCGGGGTCGACGCGGTCGGCAACCGCGGCTCCCATGGTCGCCGTCAGGCTCACCAGGCGCCATTCGGTGACGCACTCGGCGCACGATTCCAGGTGACGGGCCTCGTCGTCGCTCCACTCGGCACGCCCCAACGCGATGTCGGGCATCCGGTCTCTGAGGGTGTCGCACACCGTCCCGGTCATCTGATGGACTCCTTCAGCCGCTTTACGGCATGGTGGTAATGCACTCGCGCCGCCCCCTCGGTGGTGTCCAGGGTCCGGGCAATGGCCTGGTAGCCGGCTCCCTCCTGCACCCTGAGCAGGAACACCTCCCGCTGCAACCGCGGCAGGCTGGCGATGGCCCGCCTCAGCCGGTCCTCCGTTTCGCGGGCCTGGAACAGCTGGGCCGGGTCATCGCCGTCCGGAAGGTCGCGGTCGTCGATGGGGATGACCACCCGGCCCTTGGCCCGCCGGTACTGGTCCTTCAGGTGGTTCCCCGCAATGCTGCAGAGCCAGCTGCGAAACGCCGCGTCGCCACGCCAGGTGTCCAGCCTCCGGAAGGCCCGGATGAAGGTCTCCTGGGTCAAGTCGTCGATGTCGCTCTCCCCGGCCCCGGTACTGTACAGATACCTCGCCACCGCCCGTGCGTGACGGGTCACCAACTCGGTGGCGGCGCGCTCGTCGCCGGCTTGATAGGCCAGCGCGAGCTCTGCGTCGCTCAGAGAGCCGGGCTCGGGGGTAGCCATCGCTACCCGATAGACGGGCGCAGGTGGCCGCCGTTAAGCGAGTTGACTGGACCTGGGCAGGACAATAGAATTCTCCCGAACGAACGTTCGGACGGGACATGGTTTCCAGTGACGGCCGACTCGAGCATCTCATTGCCACGGCCACCGGCATCTTCGCCAAACAGGGGTATCACGCCACCTCCATGCGCGACCTGTCGCGCGCCTCGGGGCTGAGCCTGGCGGGGATGTACCACTACGTCCGCAGCAAGGATGAAATCCTGTTTCTGATCCAGGACCGCTGTTTCGCCGAAGTGCAGGCCGGGGCGGAGGCGGCGCTCGACGGGGTCCAGGACGGCGCCGAACGCATCCGGACCTTCATTCGGCATCACGTGGTATTCTTCGCCGGGCACATGGACAAGATGAAGGTCCTGTCCCACGAGGACGAGGAGTTGACCGGCACGATGCGCGAGCGGGTGCGTGAGCGCAAGCGGGCCTACGTCGATCTCCTCACCGGCCTGCTGCAGGACCACGGCGCGTCGGACCTCAATCCCGGCGTGGCCACCTATGCCCTGTTCGGCATGATGAACTGGATCTATACCTGGTACCGACCCGACGGCCCCGTCACGCCGGAGTCCCTGGCCGACGACATGGCCCGGTTGTTTTTGACGGGATTTCTTCCCTCGACTCGCACCGCGACCGACCTGGTCGCCTCGCACGGAGGCTAAGGCCTTGGCAGAGCAGACCGTCCTCAAGGACCTGGAACGCGAACGCAGCCAGGACGACATCGACCTCATCGAACGCATCGCCAACGGCTTCATGGTCGAATCGCTGGAAGACATGACGCCCGGCTACCGGAAGGCGCTGTTGACCCAGCTCACCGTCCAGGGTGATACCGAGCTGTTGAGCGCCCCGGCCTACTACCTGGCCTCACGCGACGCGCCGACCATCAACAGCCGGATCGCCGTGACCGCCATCGTGCACGACGAACTCGGGCACGCCAACATCGCCTATCGCATCATGGAAGACCTGGGCGCGGACAAGCATCAGCTGCTCTACGGGCGTCAGCCCCACGAGTTCAAGCATCCGTACGGCTTCGATCAGCCGCTGGAGAACTGGGCCGAGATGGTGGTGGCCAACGGCTTCTTCGACCGGGCCGGCATTACCCTGTTGGGCGACGTCCACCAGCACACCAGCTATGGCCCGCTCAAGCGTGCCCTGGTCAAAGTGGATCGCGAGGAAGTCCTCCACCTGCGCCACGGCGAATCGTGGATGAAGCGGTTGGCCAAGGCCGGGGGCGAGGTGAAGGAGGCGTTGCAGCGGGCGGTGGACTGGATGTTCCCCATGACGCTCGAGTGGTTCGGCCTCCCCGACGCCCTCAAGCGCCACAGCGGCCAATTGGACTATCGCCTCAAGGGCAAGACCAACGACCAGCTGCGGCAGGTCTGGATGAACGCCACGGTTCCGCTGTGCGAAGGCATCGGCATCGAGGTCCCGGCGCACTACGACGCCGAGCAGGAAGCGTACCTGATGGACTACCCCTTCCCGTGTCAGTACGACCCCGACGCCAAGCGCTGGCTGTTCGACGAACCGCTGACGTGGGAACAGGTCTTCGAGCGGTGGAAGGCGCGGGGGCCCATGAACGAGCGCTACATCGAGATGGTGCAGGGTGACTTCGGAGCGGCCGTTGTCGGTCACTGAAGACACCGTCTGGGAAGCCCTACGCCGGGTGCAGGATCCCGAGTATCCCATGAGCGTCGTGGACCTGGGACTGGTCTACGCCGTCCGCGTGTCGGATGGCGTCGTCGCCATCGACGTCACGTTCACCTCCATCGGCTGCCCGGCCATCGAGATGATCGTGGAAGACATCCACGCGGAGGTCGCCACCCTCGAGGGGGTCGAGCGCGTCGAGATCGAGGTCGTGTGGGGACCACCCTGGACCAAGGACAAGATCACCGAACGGGGCCGCCGGGTGCTCCTGGCCCACGGCGTCGTGCCGTAGCAACGGGGCGCCGTGACACCACCCCGCGAATCGAACACCGGAGCACGTGATGACAGCCGAAACCATCTATGAAGTCTTTGCCCGCAAGGCGCACACCGAAGAGCTCAAACACGTGGGCAGCGTCAACGCGGCCGACGACGACCTGGCCAAGGCGTACGCCTGGACGGTGTACGACGAGGAGTCCTGGGTCGAGATGTGCGTGGTTCCACGCGCGTCGGTCATCCCGGTGACCGCGCACGGAGCGATCCCCCTCTGGGGCAACTGAAACAGACCGGATTCCCGTCCCCGGTCGCAGCGACCCGGGGCCTGGCCCTTTGCGGAGACACCATGAGCACGGCAACCACACGCGAATACGAAACGACGAAAGACCTGGACGACGCCACTGCCCAGGCCCTGCACCGCCTGCTGCGAGCCATGGCCGACACCAAGCTGCTGCTGGGCTATCACTACGGGGAGTGGACCTTCGGGACACCGGCGTTGGAGGCGGCCGTCGCCAACTGCTCCCTGTCCCAGTCCGAACTGGGTCACTTGCGGCTGCTGGACGGCGTGCTGAAGAAGTTCTTCGGCGACGACCCCGAGGCGGCCCTCGAGGACCGTGACGCCGCCGCGTTCGCCAACGTGACCTACCTGGATCGGGACCTCCCCGGCTGGGCCGGCTGCGTGGCGATGAACGCGGTGGTCGACTTTGCCCTGACCGAGCTGCTCGCCGCTCTGGTGGGCTCGACCTTCCGCCCGGTGCGCCAGAACGTCGACAAGATGCTCGACGAAGAGCGCTACCACATCCACCACGGTCGCGGCTGGCTGCGTACCTGGGCGGCCCGCGGAGACGGGGAGCGGGCCGCGCTGGCCGACCAGGTCGGGGTGGCGCTGGACAGCGTGACGGCCTGGTTCGGGCCGGCGAACGAGGCGGACGATGCGCTGCTGGTGGCAGCGGGCATCAAGACCAGGTCCAGCGGGGACATCCTCGAGGCGGTCCGGAGCGAAACCGCCGCCATGGCGACCGACCTGGGGCTGGGCCTTCCGGCCCCGGCGCCGGTCGACTTCGCTGCCTGGACGCCGGCCACGCGCCGGGCCGGCGGCGGCGGGCCCGATGCCGAGATTCTGGGCCACCTCCGGGGCGACCGGAACGACCTCTTCAAGCGCATGTGATGGCTCCGGCCAAGCCGTGCCCGTTCTGCGGGTCGATTGACACGGTCCGTGAGGCCGACTTCAGTACCTCTCTGATGGTGTGCCTGTATTACTGCCGCAGGTGCAAAACGTCCTTCGAGGCGATAAAATGGGGGGATGCCTCGGCGGCGCTGGATCTGCCGGGCACCCTGCGAGACAACGAATCCGGGACACCGTCCACCTGAGGCGGAGCCCGAGTCACCAAGAGCGATTTTCAAGGAGAACGTGGTCATGACTTCGACGGCAGCACCCAGCGGCACCCAGCTGATCGACTATTCGGTGGACGGCGGCGTCGCCATCATCGAGCTGAACGACCCCCCCGCCAACACCTACACGTACGAGATGTTCCGCCAGTTCGACGAAGCCGTCCTTACGGCCCGCATGGACGACGACGTCCACGTCATCGTGGTGCGCGGCAAAGGCGACAAGTTCTTCAGCGCCGGCGCCAGCATCGACATGCTGAACTCGGTGACGCCGCGTTTCAAGTACTTCTTCTGCCTGCATGCCAACGAGACGCTCAACCGCCTGGAGCACACGCCCAAGCTGGTGATCGCGGCCCTGAACGGGCACACGGTGGGCGGCGGCCTGGAGATCGCCATGGCGGCGGACCTCCGGATCGCGCGCCGCGGCGGTGGCAAGGTCGGCCTCCCCGAGGTCAACCTCGGCGTGCTTCCGGGTACCGGCGGCACCCAGCGCCTGGCCCGGATGCTGGGCAAGAGCAAGTCCATCGAGCTGATGATCACCGGGGATCTCATGGACTTCGACGAGGCCAAGGCCATGGGCATCGTCAACATGGTCCTGGACGGGTCGCCCGAGGAGTACTGGAACCAGGTCCTCGAGTACGCCAAGCAGTTCGTGCCGCCGGCCAAGGCCGCCAAGGCCGTGGGCAACATCAAGCGCGCCGTCTGCTCCGGTCTGGAAGTGCCCTTCGAGAGCGGCCTCGCCATCGAGCGGGAACTCCAGCAGCTGCTGTTCCAGAGCCAGGACGCCAAGGAAGGCATCGCGGCGTACGTCGAGAAGAGAACGGCTGACTTCTCCGGCACCTGATCTCGAGGAAGAGGGGGGAAGAGCGCGGTCCCAGTACCGTTCCTTCTCCCCCCTCCCCTCTCCCCTCTCCCCTATTGAGCACCAATGAGAACCGAACTCTTCATTGACAATGAGTGGCGCCCCGCGACGTCGGGCGCGACCATCGACGTCGTCAACCCCGCCACCGAAGAAGTCGTCACCGCGGTCCAGGCCGCCAGCGCGGAAGACGTCGACGCGGCCGTGGGCGCGGCCCGCGCCTGCTTCGAGTCCGACGCCTGGCAGGGCATGTCGGCCCGGCAGCGCGGCGCCATCCTCACCAAGGCCGGGGATCTGCTTCATCAGCATCGCAACGACGTCGCCAAACTCGAAACGCTGCAGAACGGCAAGCCGTTCTTCGAATCGAAAATCGACGTCGCCATGACGGCCGAGACGCTCAAGTACTACGGTGCCTGGGCGGACAAGGTCGGCGGCGAGCTGCTGTCGGTGGCCAATCAGGACTTCGTCTACACCGACCGGGTTCCGGTCGGGGTGGTGGGCGCCATCGTCCCGTGGAACTTTCCGCTCAACATCGCCGGCTGGAAGTTTGCCCCAGCCCTGGCCTCGGGCTGCACCGTGGTGCTCAAGCCCGCCTCGGAAACCCCGCTCACGGCGCTGGCCATGGCGGAGATCTTCCAGGAGGCCGGCCTGCCCCCGGGTGCCTTCAACGTCATTCCCGGTGGCGGCTCCAGTGCCGGCGCGGCCATGGTCCGGCACCCCGGCGTCGACAAGATCACCTTCACCGGCTCTACCGAGGTCGGCAAGCAGGTCATGCGCGACGCCGCGGAAACCGTCAAGCGCCTCACCCTGGAGTTGGGTGGCAAGAGCCCCAACATCATCTTCGCCGACGCCGATCTGAAGGCAGCGGTCCGGGGAGCGCAGAACGGCATCTTCTACGGCAAGGGCGAAGTGTGCGCCGCCGGGTCCCGTCTGCTGGTGCAACGCTCGGTCCACGACGAAGTGGTCGAGCAGCTGGTGGCGCGGGCCAAACGGCTCACCCCCGGCGACCCCTTCGACAAGGATACCCGGCTCGGAGCCGTGGTCTCCAAGCGCCAGCAGGAAACGGTCCTGGAGTACATCGAGGCCGGCAAGGCCGAAGCCACCCTGGTTGCCGGCGGCGGCGCGGCCCAGGTCAACGGCAAAGGCTACTTCGTCGAAGCCACGGTGTTCGACGACGCCACGCCGGGTATGCGCATCGTCGACGAGGAGATCTTTGGACCGGTGCTTTCGGTCCTGACCTTCGACGAGCCCGAGGAGGCCGCCGCGTTGGCCAACAACACCGAATACGGTCTGGCCGCCGGGTTGTGGACCCGTGACATCAGCAAGGCCATCCGGACGGCGCGGGCCATCCGGGCCGGGACGGTGTGGATCAACACCTACAACCTGTACGACTCCGCCGCCCCGTTCGGCGGCTTCAAGCAGAGTGGCTTCGGGCGCGACCTGGGACGCGTCGCCCTCGACGGCTACACCGAGACCAAGACCGTGTGGATCGGACTGTGAACCTCGGCCCGCGCACCGTGAGGCCCCGCCATGGCTGAAGCATTCATCACCGCAGCGGTTCGGACACCGGTCGGCCGTGCCGGCGGCGCTCTGGCGTCGGTCCGGTCCGATGACCTGGCGGCGGTCGCGGTCCAGGCAGCGGTCGAGCGCGGCCAGGTGGATCCCGGCAGCATCGA
Source organism: Gemmatimonadota bacterium (assembly GCA_039587475.1). Lineage (GTDB taxonomy): Bacteria > Gemmatimonadota > Gemmatimonadetes > Gemmatimonadales > GWC2-71-9 > N074bin45. Next base: position 7,213 of record JBDHIK010000054.1, read on the forward strand.
CGACGTCATCCTGGGGTGCGCCAACGGCGCCGGCGAAGACAACCGCAACGTCGCGCGCATGGCGCTGCTGCTGGCGGGACTTCCCATCGAGGTACCGGGACAGACCGTCAATCGATTGTGCGGCTCGGGGCTTCAGGCCGTGGCCAGCGCCGCCCAGGCCATCAAGGCCGGCGAGGGGAACACGTTCGTCGCCGGTGGCGTGGAAAGCATGACTCGCTCCCCCTACGTCATGCTCAAGGCGGACGCACCGTGGAGCCGCCGGGCCCCCACGGTCGCCGACACCACGGTGGGTTGGCGCTTCGTCAACACCCGCATGCCCGAGTCGTATACCATCTCCCTGGGCGAGACCGCGGAGAAGGTCGCGTCCCAGTACGGCGTGACCCGCCAGGACCAGGACGCGTTTGCCCTGGAAAGCCAGCGTCGAGCCGCGGCCGCCATGGCGGAAGGACACTTCGATCATGAGATCGTCCCGGTCACCGTCACCGGCAAGCGCGGCGCCACCACCGTCGTGGATCAGGACGAGCATCCCCGTCCCGACGTCACCGCCGAGCAGTTGGCCGGCCTCAAGCCGGCCTTCCTGAAGGACGGCACCGTCACGGCCGGTAACGCCAGCGGCATCAACGACGGATCGTCGGCCCTGGCGGTGGTGAGCGACGAGATCCTCCAACAGAGCCAACGGGAACCGCTGGCCCGCATCGTCACCACGGCGGTGGCGGGGGTCGATCCCAGCGTCATGGGGATAGGACCCATTCCGGCCACGCGCAAAGCCCTGGACCGCGCCGGACTGCGGGTGCAAGACCTCGACCTGATCGAGTTGAACGAGGCCTTCGCGTCCCAGGGTATTGCGTGCATGCGGGAGTTGGGCCTGGACCCCGCCAGGGTGAACGTGTCCGGCGGCGCTATCGCACTCGGCCATGCCCTCGGATCCTCGGGGTCCCGCATCCTCACCACCCTGGTCCATGCGCTGCATCGCACCGGCGGCCGCTACGGCCTCGCCACCATGTGCATCGGTGTCGGTCAGGGCATCGCCATGATCGTCGAACGCGCCTAGCGTCGCGCGGCCGACGACCACACACGAACCGGCAGCGATCATGACCGATTACCAGTACGTCGTCACCACCGTAGCCGACGGCATCGGCACCATCACGCTCAACCGGCCCGAACGCCTCAACGCGTTTGAAGGACTGATGCGCCAGGAGCTGGTGGCGGCCACCCGGAAGATCGTCGACCACCCGGACGTCCGGGCCATCGTCGTGACCGGAGCGGGCCGGGCCTTCTGCGCCGGCGCGGACGTGACCTACATGGGAGATGCGCTGGCGCACGAGGACTTCGACTCGGCCATGGGGCTGGTGCTGTCCGGGGCGGAGGTCGTCCGCATGCTGCGCGACGCCCGGCAGCCGGTGCTGGCGAGTCTCAACGGACCGGCGGCTGGCGGCGGTGCCAACCTGGCGCTGGCGTGCGACCTGCGCCTGGCCTCGGACCGAGCCTCCCTCGGCCAGGTGTTCCACAAGATCGGCGTTCACCCGGACATGGGGGGCAGCTACTTCCTCCCGCGACTGGTCGGGCCGTCGACGGCGCTGGAGCTGATCTGGTCCGCCGAGATGGTCCCGGCCGAGCGGTGCCTGGCGCTGGGGCTGGTCAACCGGGTGGTGCCGCACGCCGACCTCGAAGACGAGACCGCGTCCTGGGCCGCCCGGCTGGCGGCACTCCCCCCCATCGCCGCCGCAGCCGCCAAGGATGCGGTCTACCGCAGCGATCGCAACGAACTGGCCACCATGCTGGAGCTGGAGGCGGAGATCCAGCTGCGTTGCTTCCGCAGCGACGACGCCCTGGAAGGCATGGCGGCGTTCCGCGACAAGCGCGACCCGGCCTTCGAGGGGAAGTAAGGTGACCAGGGTGCCGGAGCCCGCTGTTCCGGTTCTGATGAGGTCCTGACATCTCTCCGCCCCTGGTCATTGCCCATCGCGGGGCCTCCGGAGCCCACCTCGAGAACTCGCGAGCCGCGTTCAGCGCCGCGCGCTCCATGGGCGCCGACGGGATCGAGTTGGACACCCATGCCACACGCGATGGCACTCTGGTGGTGCACCACGACCCGGACATCGATGGCCGGCGCATCGACTCCCTCTCGGACGACGACCTCTCCGCCCTGCGGCTCACCAACGGCGAGACGATCCCGCACCTGGACGAGGTGCTGCAACAGGCCGGACCGATGCGCGTGTACGTCGAGGTCAAGGCACTGGCGCCTGCGTGGGACCGGCGCCTTCTCGAGACACTCGACGGCGGGCCGGCGCCGGAGCGCTACGCGGTTCACAGTTTCGACCACCGCGTCATCGCCCGCTTGGGACGGTTGCGTCCGGGGCTGGCCCGGGGGATCTTGCTCTGTTCGCGCCCGGTCGATCCGGCCCCGCTGCTGACGGCCACCGGGGCGACCACCGTATGGCAGGAACGGCAGCAGATCGATGCCGACTACGTGACCCAGGTCCGGACTTTGGGCGCAGCGCTCATTGCCTGGACCGTCGACGACGAGAACGACATGCGACGTTTGCAGCACCTGGCCGTGGACGGCATCTGCGGCAATCACCCGGACCGGTTGCGCGCCGTGCTGGGAGCCGATCGTGGCTGAGGGGAGACGCCGGGTGGCGGTCATCGGTGCCGGCACCATGGGCGCGGGGATCGCCCAGGTGTGCGCCATGGCCGGATGGATGACACGCCTGACCGACAGCCGACCGGAGGCGTTGACCGCGGCGGAGGCCACGGTGCGCGGCAACCTGGCGGGCGCGGTGGAGCGCGGCAAGCTGGGCGTCGACTTGCGGGACGCCACCGTCGAGCGCCTGTCCATTTTGACGACGCTGGCGGAAGCTTGCGCCGGGGCGGACCTGGTGATCGAAGCCGTCGTCGAAGACCTTGACGTGAAGCGGGCCGTCATGTCCGAGGCGGCCGCGTACGCCGCACCGGGCGCCCTGCTGGCCTCCAACACGTCTTCGCTGTCGGTCGCGGCCATCGCCGAAGGGCTCCCCTGCCCCGAACGGTGTCTGGGCCTCCACTTCTTCAATCCCGTCCACATCATGAAGTTGGTGGAGATCGTGGTCCACGACCGGGTCGAGGATGACACCCGCGAGGAAGCTCTCACCATCGTCAGGGCCATGGGGAAAGAGCCGATCGTGGTCCAGGACTCGCCGGGATTCGCCTCCAGTCGGCTGGGCATCGCCCTGGGCATGGAGGCCATCCGCATGGTGGAAGAGGGGGTGGCCAGCCCGGCGGACATCGACAAGGCCATGGAAATGGGGTACAAGCATCCGATGGGGCCGCTCAAGCTCACCGATCTGGTGGGGCTGGACGTGCGGCTCCACATCGCGGACTACCTGCACGACACCCTGGGCGGCAGCCGGTTCGAGCCGCCCACCCTCCTCCGGCACATGGTCGCGGAGGGGAATCTCGGCAAAAAGAGCGGCAAGGGCTTCTACGATTGGTCGACACCATGAGCGAACACAACGACAGCATCCTGTGCGACATCAGCGACCGCGTGGCGGTCGTCACCATCAACCGGCCCGACAAGCTCAACGCGCTGGACGGGCCCACCCGGGGCCGGTTCCTGGAGGTGATGCAGGAGCTGCGCGGCAACGACGACGTCCGCGTGGTGGTGGTCACGGGCGCGGGGGACAAGGCCTTCGTGGCCGGCGCCGACATCGGCGAGTTCGAGGGCCGCTCCGCGGTCGACCAGTATCGCGTCATGAACGAGCCCACGATCTTCGCCTGTGTCGACGAGTTTCCCAAGCCCGTCATCGCCATGCTGAACGGATTCACGCTGGGCGGCGGCTGTGAGCTGGCCCTGGCGTGCGACATCCGTGTCGCCTCGGCCAAAGCCAAACTGGGACAGCCCGAAATCAACCTCGGCATTCTCCCCGGCGGGGGAGGCACCCAGCGACTGCCCCGGCTGGTGGGCCTGGGAACCGCCTACAAGCTTCTGTTCACCGGGGCGATCATCAAGGCGGACGAAGCCCTCCGCATCGGTCTGGTCGATGAGGTCGTGGCGCCGGAAGACCTGCGGGATCACGTCATGACGCTGGCCGGTGCCATCGCCGAGAAGAGCCCCGTCGCGCTGCGGCTCATGAAGCAGGCCGTCCGCGCCTCTGTCCGGTCGCCGCTGGACGAAGGGCTGCGTCTGGAGACGACGCTGTTCGGCGTCGCCTTCGCCAGCGAGGACAAGGCGGAGGGCGTCTCGGCCTTCCTCGAGAAGCGGCCCGCCGACTTCAAAGGGCGGTGACGAGCGACCCATGACCACACGCTCACTCCCCTACCCCGTCACCGACATCCACATCCACGTGCAACCGTTCGAGCAGATGACGCCGGCGGTGGCCAAGGTGATGCGCGTCGGCAAGGAAGAGCACTGGGAGTGGATGCTGGCGTTGTCGCGCGACCCGCAGATGTTGCTCGGCATCATGGACGAGTCTGGCATCGCGCGGACCGGGTTGATCAACTACCCGAGCCCGGACCTGATGGGCTTCGACGATTCGACCAACGCCTTCGCCGCCGAGTATGCGGCTGCGGCCCCGGACCGCCTGATCCCCTACGGTGGCGTGCATCCCCGATTCACCACCGATCCCGAAGGCGACGTCGACCGGCTGGTGGACATGGGCATCCGCTGTCTCAAGATCCACCCGCCCCACATGCTGTTTCCGGCCAACGCCTACACCGAGGGCCTCGACGCCCTGGCCGGCATCTACCGCCAGGCCGAACACCGGGGCCTGCCGGTCATGATCCACACCGGAACCAGCATCTTCCCGGGCGCCCGATCGAAATGGGGCAACCCGCTCGAGATCGACGACGTCGCCATCGATTTCCCGAACCTGAAGATCCTGCTGGCCCACGGGGGACGGCCCTTCTGGATGGGCGAGGCGTTCTTTGTGCTACGGCGCCACAAGAACGTCTACTTCGAAGTGTCGGGCATCCCGCCGGCCAAACTGCTCGAGTACTTCCCGCGCCTGGCCCAGCTGGCGCACAAGACCCTGTGGGGCACCGACTGGCCCAGCCCCGGGGTCAAGGACATGTGGGGTAACGTGGAACAGTTCCTGGGATTGGGGCTGGGGGAGGACATCGAACGGAAAGTGCTGAGTGAGAACAGCCTGGCGCTGTTCCCGACGCCAGGCCAGTAGCAAGACGAAACGGGAGCGCCCTGCACCGCTCCCGTCACCATCCTCCGAGCTGCGACCGCCAGCTCAGTCGCTCTCTTCGCCCTTCGTCTTGGCGGGTTCCTCGTCGACGTCTTCGACGTCCACTTCTACCTCGTCCACCACCTCCGCCTCCGCCGTCTCGGCGTCGGGCGCCGGCTCTTCGCCGACATCGGCGGCGGCTTTGGCGTTGCGGAGTTGTTCCTCGAACTCCTCGATGCCTTCGCGGACCTCGTCCATGCGGGTCAGCAACGCCTCGATCTGTGCCTTGTCCGCGTCACCCTTCCGCTTCTTCTGATAGTACAGCAGGCCCAGGTCCCGGGCCGTGTTGTCCTGTTTGCGACGCAGGCGCATGAGGTCGAGGCGGACGCGCCCCTCGTCGAAGGCCGACTGGGCCTTCTTGCCGAAATCTTCCAGCTCTCTGTTCAACCGATCAAACAAGTTGGCCATCGATGGGCTCCTGTCCCGAAGTACCCACTATTGACGACCTGGGGTCGTCAAATGTTTCAAATAACAACGTGGTTATGTAACCTATTGGAGGGGAGCGGCTTACGCAAGTGGTGCGGACTGACCGAAAACAGAAACGCGGCCCGGAGGCCGCGTCGATTTCCATTGATGGCTCCGGGCCGTCGTCAGTTGGCCTGGTAGACCGAGACCTTCTTGCGCTTCTTGTCCTTGGGCTCGAAGCGGACGACCCCGTCGATCAGGGCGAACAGCGAGTCGTCGTTGGCGCGCCCGACGTTGGCGCCGGGATGGAACTTGGTGCCCCGCTGCTTGACGAGGATGTTGCCAGCCCGCACGGCTTCGCCACCAAACTTCTTGATGCCGAGGTATTTCGGATTGCTGTCGCGGCCATTGCGGCTGGAGCCAACGCCCTTTTTGTGTGCCATGGTGTCCTCAGCCGGCGCTGACGCCGGTGATGCGCAATTCGGTGAACCGCTGGCGGTGGCCCGTCTTCTTGCGCACGTTCTTGCGGCGCTTGAAGCGGAACACGTAGATCTTCTTGTCCTTCCCCTCGCCCAGGATCTCGGCTTGGACCTTGGCGCCCTTGACCAGCGGCGTGCCCGTCTTGATGGTATCGCCGTCGGCGGTCAGCAGCACTTCGTCGAAGGTGACCGTGGCACCGGGTTCCGCGTCCATACGCGGCACCCGGAGGACGGCGCCCTCCTCGGCTTTGAACTGCTTTCCTAACGCTCGGAAAATCACGTACATATCTGGTCTCGAAGCCTCTAAGTCCTGTTCGTTCACAGCTTTGGAAAGTAGCCGAGGCCCTGGTGCCAGTCAACCCCGACGGGAGGGGCTCCGGGGCCGCCCGGCGGTCAGGCCACGGCGTACAGGTCGGTCACGTCCCGACCCGCTGGACGGCTCATCAGGCGGAACTCGTCGAGCCGCATCATCGGGTCGTCCCGCAGCTCCAGGTCCAGACCGGTACGCTTGACGAGGCCCTTGAGGAGCTGGGGCTCGGCCTCGAGCAGATAGAGCGCCACTTCCGGATGGAGCCGGATGGCCAGCTGGCGATCCCGGTCGGTCTGACCGGCCCGGGCCAGGGTCCGTTCCAGGCGGCGGGTGACGATCTCGGGCGTGAAGACGCGACCAGTGCCGGCACAGGAGGGACATTCTTCGGTCTGGGAACTCAGGAGCGAGGGCCGCACTCGCTGACGCGTCATCTGGATCAGACCCAGGTCCGACACGGCGTAGGCCTTGGTCCGGGCCCGGTCCCGCGACAGGTGGGACCGTAACTCGTTGAGGACCTTGTCCCGGTTGCCCTTGGTGTCCATGTCGATGAAGTCGATGACCACGATGCCGCCGGTGTCCCGCAGCCGCAGCTGGCGGGCGATCTCCCGGGCTGCTTCGGTGTTGGTCCTGAGGATGGTCTTCTCCGGATCCTTCTTGCCGGTGTAGCGCCCGGTGTTGACGTCGATGGACACCAGCGCCTCGGTGGGCTGGATGATGATGGATCCGCCCGTGGGCAGTTCCACCCGCGACCGGAACAGGCTCCGGATCTCGGCTTCGATGTCGTACTTGTCGAAGACGGGCGTGGCGTCGGTGTAGTAGTGGACCTTGCTCTCGAGATCCGGGTCGACCTGCTTCAGGTACTTGAGAATCTCGTTGTAGACCTCTTTGGAGTCGACGTGCAGCGAGTCGACCTTGTCGCTCAGGAGGTCACGGATGATGCCGCGCGTCAGACTGGCTTCCCGCTGCACGAGGGCCGGGGCCCGGACGTAGCTCTTCTTGCGCTCGATCTTCTTCCAGATCTTGATGAGGGAGTTGATTTCGCGCCGGAAGTGATCCTCGGTGACGTCCTCGGCCACGGTCCGGACGATGACGCCGCCGGCGTCCTTGGGCAGGACGTTCTGCACCATCTTGCGGAGTGTGGCCCGCTGTTCGCGGCTGTCGATCTTGCGGCTGATGCCCACCCGCGAGGCGTAGGGCATGAAGACCAGGAAGCGCCCCGGAATCGAGATTTGCCGGGTGACGCGGCTGCCTTTGGTGCTGATGGGATCCTTGGTGACCTGGACGAGGATCTGCTCGCCCTTGGACAACACGTCCGCCACGTTGGGGATGGCGCGGCGGCTCCCCTCGCGCATACGCCGGCCTCCGCTGCCGCCCTTGGCCTTGTCCCCGCCCCCGCCCTTGCGGCGGCCGTTGCCCTTGGAGGCACCGTTCCCCTCATCGCTCTCGTCCTCGTCGTCCTCGGGTTCGAGGAGGTCCGAGGCGTGAAGGAACGCGCTCTTTTCCTTGCCTATGTCAACGAAGGCAGCCTGGATTCCGGGCAGGATCGCGTCGACCCGTCCCAGATGGATGTCACCGACACTGCTGCGCTTTTCCGATCGGTCGTAGAGGATCTCGACCAGGCGGTCGTCCTCCAGAATGGCCACCCGGGTCTCCCGGCGGCCGGCATTGATCAATATCTCTCGCTTCAAAATGCGCTCCGACCGCACGCCACGGCGCGGGCGTCGAACGAACGACGACCCGGACCGGGCACACGGTATATGTGGGGTGCCAGGCCGTCCCGTCCGGGGAGGGTCTGGACACCGATGGGGTCGATACCCACGCCCTGCCGCCGGGCCGAATGGCCTCGGGCGCCGGGGTCGCCGGGTAGCGGATACCATGCAGGCCGGCCCTGCGGGACCGTCCCACCGGGCGCCACGCGCCCAGGAGGCCAAGCCTGCCTGCTAAAATCATGACTGAGGTGGGGGATCCCACCGAGGAAGGCGGCGCTGGCTGCTCATCGGCGCCATCGCCGCCATAGAAACCGGGGTCAACTCCATGGTTTCTAAAGATATGTTACCGCTGAGGTTAGAGCAACAGGACCCGACTCAGGCCCCCATCACATCGCCCAGAATGTGGCGGGCAATGACCAGCCGCTGGATCTCGCTGGTGCCCTCGCCGATCTCGCAGACCTTGGCGTCCCGCATCATGCGCTCGACCGGATACTCCGTGGTATAGCCATAGCCGCCGAAGACCTGGACCGCCTTGGTGGTGGCCCGCATGGCCAGTTCCGAGCAGAACAGCTTGGCCATGGCGGCTTCCTTCTTGAACGGCAGGCCTTTCTGCTTGCGCCAGGCGGCGTGGTACAGCAGGTGGGTGCCGGCCTCGATTTCCGTGGCCATGTCGGCCAGCTGGAAGGAGATGCCCTGGAAGCTGCCGATGGGCTTGCCGAACTGCTTCCGGACCCCGGCGTACTCCAGGGCCTGCTCGTAGGCGCCCTCGGCGATGCCCAGCGACAGGGCGGCAATACCGATGCGCCCGCCATCGAGGGTGCGGAGGAAGTTCTTGAAGCCCTCCCCCACATCGCCGAGCACGTTCTCCTTGGGCACGACGGCATCCTCGAAGATGAGCTCGCGGGTGTCACTGGCGCGCCACCCCATCTTGTCTTCCTTCTTGCCGGCTCGGACCCCAGGCGTCTTGGGCAAATCGGCGTCGTGGCCCACCCCGACGGCCTCGCAGCGGGCGATGTCGACCGTGTCCTTGGTCACGATGAACGACGTGATACCCCGGTTGCCCCCGGCCTTGGGGTCGGTCCGGGCCGTGACCGAGAAGATCTCCCCGACCCCAGCGTGGGTGATGAAGATCTTGCTGCCGTTGAGCAGGTAGTGATCGCCCTTGTCGACGGCCGTGGTGGCGGTGCCGCCGGCGTCGGAGCCCGCCCCCGGCTCGGTCAGCCCGAAGCCGCCCAGGACCTGCCCGCTGGCGACCAAGGGGACGTACCTGGCGCGCTGCTCGTCGGTGCCGAACTCCACGATGGGGCTGGTGCCGAGGTTGGTGTGGGCGCTGACCGTGAGACTGTGGCTGGCGTCGACCTTGGCCAGTTCGTGCAGCGTGATGTAGTAACTCAGCTGGTCCATGCCGGAGCCACCCAACTCCTCACTCCAGGGCACCCCGAGGAGGCCCAACTCGCCCATCTTCTTGATGTTCTCCCAGGGAAACTCCTGGGTGCGGTCCAGTTCGCGGGCGATGGGGGCGACGTCCGTCCGGGCGAAGTCGCGCACCATGTCCCGGACCTGTAGATGATGTTCGTCGAAATAGAGAGAATCGTGCATGCGTCAGGACGCTCGATCGCTGGGGTTCGTGCCCTAAGGGGTCCGGGCGGCCGAAAAGGTGCCGGAATATAGTGTGAACGGGGAGGAGGGACAGCGGGCGGCGACGCAGGGAGCGCCAGGCCGCGTGGACAGTGGTCCGTCATCAGGGGGACCGGGGGCGGTGAACCGTGATGGGCCCTGCCCCGATGTCCACGGTTCACGGTTCACGGGTGTCGGTCCCCATCCGCCGGCGACCGCCTCCTGGTTCGCTATCGTCCCCCAGCAACGTTGTACCGCTCCAACACCTCGCGCACCGCGTCCAGCGAGATGGCCTCTACCGTACCATGATGTCCGGTCACGGTCGTGGCCATGAACAGCGAATTGTAGATGGCCTCCTCCGTGGCCTCGATGGTGGCCTGGAACAAGGGCGACATGCGGTCGTTGGGGAGGTCGGCCCGCTCGGGGACGCTCCGCGACGGCGTTCGAAGGACGTCCGGATGGGTGGCGAA
>JBDHIK010000191.1:0-3755 GCA_039587475.1 Gemmatimonadota bacterium
ACCCGAGGTCCCCGTGCGGCCCAGCCCGAAACGGTCGTTGACCGTCGAGCCGTCGATCTGAATGGTGTTGTAGCGGTTGTTCTGACCGACGACGCTGATGCCCAGGCCGTCATCGCCGTCGCGGTTCACGACCTGGGGCGTCAGCCGCGCCAGGTCGGTAAAGCGACGATCGAGGGTCGGGAGATCCGCCAGCTGCTCGTTGCTGATGGTGGTCTGGGTCCCCTGCCGGGTCGGAGCGAACTCCGCTGCCGAGGGATCAGCGGTGACGATGATGTCCTCCACCTGCACCGGCGTCTGCTCCAGCGTCGTGTTGAGCCGGAAGGTCTGGCCCAGCGCCACGAAGATCCGTTCCTCCGTGACGGGCCGGTACCCAATCTGACGAATCCGCACGGTGTAGGGGCCACCCGGTTCGAGCCCCTGGACGGTGAAGATACCGCGGACGTTGGTCGTGGCTGTGGTCCGGAAACCCGTTGGCTCGTGGGTGAACTCCACGGTGGCTCCGGACAGAGGGTTTCCGTCCTGGTCGGTGATGAGACCGGAGGACGCCGACGTCGTTACGCCCTGAGCCGCGAGCGTCCCGGCCACCAGGGCGAACGCTCCAAGCGCAGCCGTGATCGAGAAGAGCTTACGAAGCAATGACATAGCCGGGTACCCTCACGAAATGATGGAGAAGGACGACGAACGGCCCGGTGCGCTTGATGGACGCACGGGCCGAGGTGGTGGCGATGATAGGGCGATGCGCCAAGGATGGTTCGACGGCAAGGCCGTGTCTCCAGGACAGGGTGGTCGGTGCCGACACGAGCCCAGACCCGAGGGGGCTGCTATGATGCCGTAGTATAGGATCGCCAGAGAAGATCGCAAGCGCCCGGGCCACCCGGGGCGGAGCGTTACCGAACCGCGACTCGTTCGGTGCGTTGGACAGATCTCGGGAGGCGGTTACCTTCGACCGACCCTCGCCTCATTCTCCAGGATCCGGCATGGAAAGCTACGGCTGGCTGTCACTCCTCCCCCCAATCATCGCCATCGGGGTGGCCATCAAGACCAGGCAGGTCTACCTGTCCCTTGGCCTGTACGTGCTCCTGGGCTGGACCATCATGAGCGGTGGCAACCCGGTGGATGGAGCCATCCTGTCGCTCGACACCTTCGTCGCCGCGGTCACCGACCCGGGGAACGCCCGCACCCTGATGTTCAGCGCTCTCATCGGCGCCATGATCACCTTCACCCAGGCCTCGGGCGGCATGAACGCCTTCGTCGATTGGGCCGAACACCGCGGCTTCGCTCGGTCCCGGCGCTCGGTCGGGTTCCTGACCATCCTGGTGAGCATGGGAGTCTTCCTGGAGTCGAACTTTGGCCTGCTGGTCTCGGGGTCGGTGGCCCGGCCGCTGTTCGACAAGTGCCGTATTTCCCGGGAGAAGCTGTCCTACATCCTCGACGCCACGTGCGCCCCCAAGTGCATCCTCATCCCCATCAACGCCTGGGGCGCCTACATCATCAGCCTGCTGCTGGCCCAGGACGTGGCCCAACCCACCCAGCTGGTGGTGGCGGCCCTGCCGCTGAACTTCTACGCCATTCTGGCCATCCTCCAGGCCGTCATCGTCGTGGCGTTCAACTGGAACATCGGACAGATGAAGACGGCGGAGGACCGGGTCGTCAATGAAGGGAAGCTGCTCCGGGACGGGGCCACGCCGATGGTGTCGGAAGAGGTTGCCTCCGTCCTGGCCAAGCCGGGGATCCCGAAACGTGTGGCGAACATGGTCGTCCCCATCGTCATCATGATCCTCGTGGTCCCCGTGGTCCTCTATATCACCGGGGACGGCGACATCATGAACGGCAACGGGTCAAAGGCCGTACTATGGGGGGTGGTCCTGGGTCTCTTCTGTGCCGCCGTGCTCTATCTCGTACAGGGGATCATGACCCTGCAGGAACTGAGCGACAACACCATCAGCGGCATCCAGGGTCTGACCCCGCTGGTAATCGTCCTGGCCCTGGCCTTCACCATCGGCGCCACCACCCGGCCGCTGGGCACCGGTGTCTACCTGGCCTCGGTCGTCCAGGGGAGTCTCAATCCGGGCGTGGTTCCAGCCATGGTCTTCCTCATGGCCTGTTTCATCGCCTTTTCGACCGGAACCTCGTGGGGCACCTTCGCCATCATGATCCCCATCGTGATCCCCATGGTGGAGGTCCTGGATCTCCATCCGGGCCTCACGGTGGCCGCGGCCCTGGGCGGCGGCATCTTCGGCGACCACTGCTCTCCTATTTCGGACAGCACGGTCGTGGCCTCGATGGCGGCAGCCACGGACCACATCGACCACGTCCGCACCCAATTGCCCTATGCGCTCATTGCGGCCTCCGGGGCCCTCCTCCTCTTCCTTATATTCGGGTTCGTCCTCTAGGGGGCCGCTGAGGCCCCAAAATGGCCCTTTCTTGCTTGACAACGCTCTCCTGGTCCTCGTTCTTACGGGAGGCGGTCCCCCACCGGGCACCACGGATATACCGAATACACACCGAAAGATATGACCACTGCAAACAAGCCAGGGGTTTCCACCTTCAGGCGCCTCGCCTGGGGAAGTGCCGCCCTCACCCTCGTCCTCATCGTGCTTGGCGGCATCGTGCGCATCACCGGTTCCGGCATGGGGTGTGGCGACGACTGGCCCCGCTGTAACGGCGAGTGGTTCCCGCCTCTCGACCTCCCGACGTTCATCGAGATCTTCCACCGCTGGGTAGCGGCCCTCGTCTCGATTCTGGTCGTGGCCGTCGCTTGGGTGGGATGGCGCCGCCATCGGGACGACCCCTTCCTCTGGCGCCCGGCCATGCTGGCCCTGGGGATCCTGGTGTTCCAGGTTGCTTTTGGGGCCATCACGGTCAAGCTGGAGTTGCCGGCCTGGATCGTGATCATGCACCTGGTGACCGCCATGCTGCTGCTGGCCACCGTTACGGTCATTGCCCTCCGTGCCACCTGGGGCGGGTACGCATTGCCGAGGGCCGAGCGCCACTCGGCGCACGGCCTGGTCGTCGGAGTCACCGTCGTCAGCCTGGTGTCCGTGATCCTCGGCGCTCAGGTCGCCAACCTGAATGCCGCCTTTCTCTGTCTCGGTTTCCCGTTCTGTCACGGTGGTGTGCTGCCGCCGGCCAACTCCCTGGGAGCCCTCCATTGGGTCCACCGGGTGGCGGCCTACGGCGTGCTGGCCCTGATCACCTTCCTGTGGTGGCAGGCCCGGAAGCTCTCGGGCGAGCACAGTCGTGGCTATCGCCGGGCGACGGGCCTGGCCCTGGGGTTCGTGCTCCTGCAGATCGCCATCGCCGCGGCCATGGTGCTGCAGCTCTTCCCCGGTGAGTGGCGGGCGGCCCACGTGCTGGGCGGCTCGCTCGTCTGGCTGGGAATGGTGGCCCTCACCTACGTCTCCGCCCGGACGCCTCGGACGGCGGGCGGTCCCGAAGCTGCCGCGCCGGGCCTCGACCGGGCCGGGCCGTCAGGAACGGCCGAGACGTCACCGGCACCTCTGGCCTCCAGCGCCACCAAGCCGCTGTGGCGCGACCTCATCGCGTTGACCAAACCCAGAGTCATTTCGCTGCTCCTGGTCACCGCCGTCGTTCCGATGTTCATCACGCCACTGGGGCTGCCCGCCCCGTCACTGGTGCTCTGGGTCCTGGTCGGCGGCTACCTCATGGCCGGGGGCGCCAACGCCATCAACATGTGGTTCGATCAGGACATCGATCATTTCATGGCCCGGACCAAGCAACGGCCGGTGCCTTCC
>JBDHIK010000055.1:0-17357 GCA_039587475.1 Gemmatimonadota bacterium
CCCATGACCACCCACGAGGTCGAGTAGGCCGCCTTGACCACGTTCTCCATGGCCATGACGGCCCGAATCGGGACCAGGGGGTCCACGGCATGGACGGCGCGTCGGACCGCCGGCACCAGCACGGCAGTCGAGGACGCTGATCGCACCAGCAGGGTCACGTTCCGGGTCGGGCTTTCCGCCAGGGCGACATACATGGCGGGTCGTGGCGGCCCGGTGATCTCATCCGAACGAATGTCGGGGATCACGCCCACGACTTCGACCCATCTGGTCCAGGCGTGGGGGTCGATGGCGATCCGCTGGCCCACCGGAGAGACGCCGGGCCACAGCCGCGCGGCCATCGTTTCGTTGACCACGACGGCACTGGGGCGGGCATCCCGATCTTCGCTTCCCAACAAGCGGCCTTCCGTCGGTGACACCTGGAGGACGTCGAAGAACCCCGGGTCGACCGAGTGCTTGGGGACTCGGACGGCCTGTCCCGGATCCACTTGTGCCGTCTGCAGGTTGACCGGCACGGCCAGGGCATCGTCCCGCAACGGGATGGTGCCGGTCAGTCCCGCGGCCTCGATGCCCGGAATGGACCTCGCCTGTTCGATCAGGCCGTCGTAGGGGGCTCGCACCTGGGCACGGCTGGCGATCCGGTTCTCGGGCGGCGAGAGCTCCACCGCCGTCACTCCACCGGCGTCGAAGCCGAGCGGGACGTTGCGCAGGTTGTCCACCGTCGCCACGAGAAGAACCGCCGACACCAGCAGCATCGTCGCCAACGCGGCCTGCGCGGTGACCAGCCATCGTTGCATGCGGGCAGCCGGGGCCGGCCGCACGGACAGGCTGGCGCGCTGGCTCCGGAGGTAATGCAGGATGGGAATGCCGCTCAGGATCAGGACCGTCAGCAATGCCAGACCGGAGATGTACAGCAGCATCGGGCCGGTCGTGAAGGCGCTGCCCACCACCACGACTTCGCCGACGAAGAGATCGGCGATCCACTGTCCTGCATAGGCGGCGCCCGTCACTCCCAGGAAGAGCGCCAACGCGGTCCACACGGCGCTCTCCACCAGGAGCTGGGCCACGATGCGGGACCGGCTGGCGCCGAGCGCAGTGCGGATCGCCAGTTCCGGGCGCCGCTGGATGGACCGGCTCAAGAGCAGATTGCCCACGTTGAGGGCGGTGATCAGCATGAGCAGCGTGGTGCCGCCCAACAACAGCAGCAGCGGCGTCGAGATCATGCTTCGCTGCGATGCCTCCGCCCCGGCCACGCTGGTTCGCCCCTCGGCAAACCCGGGCGGATAGAAGCCGGGGAACATGTTCGACAGGTTGTCGGTGTGGGCCACGAGATCGTCGAAGGCCTGCTCGAGCGTGGCGCCATCCCGCAACACACCCACCACGTTGAGGTTGCGGAGCGGCCAGTAATCGTCACTGCGCTGGTCGATCACCAACGGAAGCCACATCTCGGCGCGACCGCCGGGCCCCGACCCGTTCTGGACACCAATCACCGTGGCACGGCTGCCGTTGACCGTTACGGTCCCGCCGAGGATGCCCGGATCCGCTCCGAAGGCGGCACGCCACAGGGCATGGCTCAGCACGACGACCGGGTCCGCGCCCGGAATGGCGTCGTCGGCGTCGAAGGCCCGGCCCAAACTGGGTTGTGCGGCGAGTTCCGTGAAGAGGTCGGGGGAGATGACGACGCCGGTGACGCTCGCCGGTTCTCCGGTCCCGATCGCCAACGAGAACGCCTGCTCCGTGTAGGCGCCGAGAGTGCGGTAGACGTGCTGGTTGTCGGCGTAGATGCCCAGTTCGCCCTGGGAGAACTCGCGGCCCGGCCAAACCGCTACCGTGGCATCGGCATCGCGCCACCAACTGGTGTTGCGAAAGGTACCGGACACCACCGAGAAGACCGCGGCGTTGGCCGCCACACCCAGCCCCAGGATGGCGACCACGCTGAGCGTGAAGGCGGGATGCCTGAACATGGCGCGAAGCGACCAGCGAAGGTCCATCGCCAGCTGCGACCGGCCCAGCCCGGCAGCACCACCTGAGCGTGAAAAGACACGGCTCCACAGGATCGACGCGGTCTGTCCGGCGTACCACATCCGGGCCGACAGCGGGTAGCGGCTCGAGCGCCTGTCGAATTCCTCCGCCAGGTCGCCCAACACCCCCTGGCCCCAGAGGCCCGGTGGAACGCATCGCTCGACCACACGCTCCAGCCATCGTGGGGCGGGCCGGGGGCTCATGCGGAGAGCCCCTCTTCGATACCATCCCACAAGGCCAGCAGCGTCTCGCGTGACCGCGCCAACTGGGCCTGGCCCGCTGCAGTGACCTGGACGTAGCGCCGCGGTCTGCCGCCCCGTTCCTCCGTGCCCTCTCCGGCGGAGGAGGTCACCAGCCCCTTTCGTTCCATGCGATCGAGCGTGGTATACAGACTTCCACTCGAAGGGCTCCGGCCGGCCACCGCCTCCAGTTCGTCCTTGATGGCCAGGCCGTAGGCGTTCTGGCCCAGGCGCACGATGGCGAGCAGGACCATCTGCTCGAATTCACCCAGGTAGTCCTGACTCATGGGGATTCCCGGTTGGCGGTTGTCATATACTACAATGTGATACTCACATTGTAGTATATGCCCGGCAAGGAAGCAACCCCGCGGCTTCCCAACACGAGCCTGGTCCCTATGGGTTGGGGAGATCCGGGTACAGGGTGGGGAGGTAGATCATCAGCCCGGCGATCAGCACGATGGTGCACCCGACCAGGAGCATCGTCACCCGGGTTGGCTTTCGGCGATTCCAGAAGATCCGTGGTACACCAACCCAGAGGCAGGAGCAGACGAAGCGCGTCCTGGCCAGCGGCGGGAGACGGCCCGACCTGGCCCAGCGAAACTGCTCGTCGGCCAGGGCCGGTTCGGCGACCCGGCGCACGAACTCCTTGGGCAACACGCGACTCAGCCAGGTCAGCATGCTGCTTCCCAGGGGACTCGCGGCGGACTGACTAGCCATGGGCCAGGCCTTTGGCCGGCAGGCCGTCGGTCATGCGGCGGTAGAAATCACTGCTGGTCTTCCAGGCCGACTGGCCCTGGGCGGTGATCTCGTAGTGCCGCTCGCGGATGATCTGGGAGTCGACGATCTGCTGCTGGTACCAACCCTTGACCACTCCGGCGTCTTCCATCCGTGCCATCAACTGATAGAAGGCCGGCCCGCTCTTGCGGACCGCGTGCTGCTCGAGCTGGTGCCGCACTTCGCGTCCGGTGGCCGGGCCGACCCGGAGGCGGCTGAGCACCAGGAACTGCAGATGGCTGAGCGTGGGGACTTGCGACATGGCGTCTATTGAAATAATATGATGTTAGGTCACTCGATATTACTCAAGTTACCCCCTGTGCCCGGTCGGCGCCAGGGGATGGAGCCGATGCGATGGCGGACAAGCGCCGAATCCTGCTGGTGGTCCTCTGGGTGGTCACGGTCCTCGAGGCCCTGATGATGGCGGGGGCGGGCTCCGCCAAGTTCGTACGGCCCGACCTTTGGCAGGGGATGTTTGCCGATTGGGGCTATCCCGCCTGGGGCGCCACGGTCGTGGGCGGTGCCGAGATGCTCCTGGCCGTCTTTCTCCTCGTACCCCGCCTGGCGGTTGCCGCCGCGGGCGCCCTGGCCGTCGTCATGGTCGGTGCCCTGGTCACCGTGGTGGTCCACCAGAGTGAGCTGGGCTGGCAAGCCCCGGTCATGCACCTGGTGTTGTTGGGCGCCATCATGCTGCTGCGCCGGCGCCTGGTCGCGATGCCGTCACGATCGTCATGACGCCGCTAGGCGTCGCTCAGGTATTGATGGACGAACATCACCGCCATGGATCCCTCCCCGACGGCTGACGCGACGCGTTTGACCGAGCCGTGCCGTACGTCGCCGGCTACGAAGACACCGGGGATGTTGGTTTCCAGCATGAGCGGCATGCGGTTCTGCTGCGTGTATTCCTCCAGAGGCCCGTCGCTGAGGGCGTCGAAGCCCGACAGGATGAAGCCGTGCTCATCGCGACTGATCCGGTCCCCCAGCCACGCGGTTCTCGGCACCGCGCCGATGAAAATGAAGAGGGCCCCGGCGGTCACGGTTTCCGTTTTCTTTTCGGGCCCTCGTGCCAGGGTCAGCGATTCGAGGTGGTCCTCGCCCACCGCCTCCTGCACGGTGGTCTCGGTCCAGACGCGGATATTGTCCGTGCTCTCGATCTGATCGATGAGATAACTGGACATGCTGCTCGACAACGACTCACCACGCACCAACAGTGTCACGGTATCGGCGTAGCGCGAGAAGTACATGGCCGCCTGGCCCGCGGAGTTGGCGCCACCCACCAAGTAGACATCTTCCCCGCGGACCGATTCCCCCTCAGTCATCGCCGCGCCGTAGTACACGCCCGCGCCGGTGAGGTCGGCGATGCCCGGAGCATCCAGCGTGCGGTACGACACGCCGGTGGCGATGAG
This sequence comes from Gemmatimonadota bacterium, assembly GCA_039587475.1. GTDB lineage: Bacteria > Gemmatimonadota > Gemmatimonadetes > Gemmatimonadales > GWC2-71-9 > N074bin45. The sequence continues at coordinate 4,439 of JBDHIK010000055.1, forward strand.
GAGCGCGCGGCACTGCACCTCGGACCCATCACCCAGGGTCAGGACCCGCGCCGGCCCCTCGGCCGAGAGCCCCGACACGCTCTGCGCCGTCAGGATCTCCACGCCGAAGCGCTTGGCCTGGGTCACGGCCCGCCGGGTCAACTCGCTGCCGGCCAGTCCGCCCGGGAACCCCAGGTAGTTCTCGATGCGTGAACTCATCCCTGCCTGTCCGCCGGGGGCGTGTTCCTCCACCACGAGGGTCTTCAGGCCTTCCGACGCGCCGTAGACCGAAGCGGCCAGCCCTGCGGGGCCGGCGCCCACGACGACGAAGTCGTAGAACGGCTTGTCGGCGCTGACCTTGAGCCCGACCGCTTCGGCGATCTCGCGGTTCTCGGGCCGCTCCAGTAGGGATCCGTCCGGCAGGAAGAGGCATGGCAGTTTCGGAGGTCCGGCGCACGTCTCCAGCAGCTGCTGGCCATCGCTGCCGACCTCCGGGTCGAACCACTGATAGGGCACCTGGTTCCGGGCCAGGAAGTCCTTGACCCGGTGGGCCGCCGGGTCCCACCGGTTGCCCACGACCTTGACACCCTCGAACGGCGGCCGATAGCCCTGGCGCCAGTCGTCGAGCAGGTCAGTGAGCACGGGATAGAGCTTCTCTTCCGGCGGATCCCACGGCTTCAGGAGGTAATGGTCGAGCTGCACCTCGTTGATGGCCTGAATGGCGGCATCGGTGTCGGCGTAGGCGGTGAGGAGGACGCGCTTGGCGCTGGGGTAGAAGTCGATGGCCTTTTCGAGGAACTCCACGCCGGTCATGCCGGGCATGCGCTGGTCGACCAGGAACAGGGCCGAAGGGTCGCCCCGGCGCTTGAGATTGCCCAGCAACTCCAAGCCGGACGATCCCGAGTCGGCGCGCATGACGCGGAACTCGGACCCGTACTTCGACCTGAGATCGTGTTCCACGGCGCGAAGCACCGTGGGATCGTCATCCAGCGTCAACACGAAGGGCTTGGTCACCTGCTACTCCTCGAGACGGTTGTGAGCGGGAACCCCATCATGACGCGGTCATGGCTCGCAGGCCCGGACCACCGGGAGGCGGACCTGGAATACCGTTTCGCCGGCCCGGGTGCGAAAGTCGATTTCGCCGCCGCAGCGGGCCGTCACGATGCGGCGTACCACGTCGAGTCCCAGTCCGGTGCCCTCCCCGACGTCTTTGGTGGTGAAGAAGGGGTCGAAGATGTGCGATTGGACCTCATCCGGGATGCCGGGCCCGTCGTCGCCGATCTCGACGGTCAGGAACCCGTCCTCACCCCGCGTGCGGATGGTCAGGGTGCCTTGGCCCTGCATGGCGCCAATGGCGTTGTCCATCAGGTTGGTCCAGACCTGGTTGAGCTCGCTGGCCTGGACTTCGACCTGGGGAAGCTCCTCGGCGTAGTCACGGACCACCTCCACGCCCGTCTTGAGCTTGTGGGCCAGGATCTTGAGCGTGTCCTCGATGCCGCTGTGCACGTCGATGACCTGCACCGAGGCCTGGTCGCGGTACGAGTAGGACTTCACCACGTTGACCAGGTCGGAAATGTTCCGGGTGCTCTTGGCCACGACGCCCGCCAGCTCGTGCGCGTTGACGGTGCCGCACAGCCAGGCCACCACGCGGCCCAGGAGGTCCGGCGTCGCCAGCCCGGCGATGGTCTCCAGCTCGGACGTCTCCACCCGGGCCGTCACCAGGGTCGGGGCTGCCGACCAGGCCTCGTCGACCCTGTGGGTCTCGAGCCAGTCGACCAGTCGTTCCTCCCGGTCGCTCGCCTCCAGCGGGGACAGCGTCATCGGCTGGGCCGACCGTTCCCGCATGGTGCGGCTCCAGGTGGAAAGCTCGGTCCAGGTGGTGGAAGCGATCCCCGCGCGGTTGAGCTCGTCACGCGCCTGCTCGACGGCGTCGAGCGCGTCTCCCAACTGGCTGGACGCACGCTGGGCCGCGGCCGCCGGGTTGTTGAGTTCGTGGGCCAATCCGGCAGAGAGCTTGCCCAGGGCCGCCATCTTCTCGGTCTGGCGGGCGCTCTCCTCCACGCGGCGCCGTTCGGTAATGTCGACGAAGGTTACGACGCAGCCGGTGAGCTCACCGTCCTGCTCGATGGGATAGGACCAGTATTCCGCGGGGAAGGGCTTCCCATCGGCGCAGAACATGACCTCTTCATCGGTGTGGGTGCCCTCGCCCCGGCGAAAGGCCTGGTAAATGCGGCACGCCTCGACCGGATAGGGATCACCATTGGGTCGCGTGTGATGCACCAGCTCGTGCATCTGCTTGCCCATCAGGTCGTCGGTGCTGTCGAACCCGAGGATCCGGGCGCAGGCCGGGTTGGCGAAGGTGCAGTTGCCGTCGAGATCGACGCCGTAGATGCCCTCGCCGGTGGAGTCGAGGAGAAGGCGCACCTGCTCATGGGTCGCGCGCAGTTCCTCCTCCACCTTTCTGCGTGCCGTGATGTCGACGAAGGTCACGACGCAACCGACCAGCTCCCCGTCGTGCTCCACCGGGTACGACCAGTATTCGGCGGGGAACGAGGTGCCGTCCGCGGTGAACATGACCTCGTCGTCGACGTGCGTTCCCTGGTGCTCGCGGAACGCCTGGTAGATGCGGCACTCCTCGACCGGATAGTGCTCGCCGCTGGGCCGGGTATGATGCACCAGGTCGTGCATGTGCCGGCCGAGGAGTTCCTCCGTGGTGGCAAAGCCGAGGATCCGGGCGCAGGCGGCGTTGGCAAACGTGCAGTTGCCTTCCAGATCGACGCCGTAGATGCCTTCGCCCGTCGAATCCATCAACAGGCGCACGAGCGCGTCGTGCGCGAGCGTGTCCTCGGCCATGGGGCTCAGGCCTCCTGCATCGCCTGGGTGATCTGCTCCGTGGTCCGGACCGCGCTGGCGATCATGCGGAAGTTGAGGAGCGCCGCCTGGTAGAAGTCCCCGCCCGGCAGCTGGGCGCCCGCGGTGGCGTCCTTGACGACGCACACTTCGAACCCCTGCTCCGTGAGCTCACGCAAGTGGGCCTCGACGCACAGATTGGCGGACATCCCGGCCAGGATGACCTTGTCGATGCCGCGTTTGCGCAGTTGCAGGGCCAGGTCGTTCGACTCGGGCCCATACACCTTGTGGGGGCTCACCACCACGACGTCGTCCCGGTCGATCAACTCCCGGAGCGGCTCGTGCCAGTCGGCGCCCGATCCACCAAGGCCTTCCGTCGTGAGGGCGCCCTGGCGATCGAACATGCCCACGGCGTGCATCATCTTCTCCAGTGCGCCGCCGAAGTCCCACTTGTGATCGTGCGGGTAGTAATAGTGAGGCGAGATGAACACGGTGATGCCCTTGTCGTGCGCCGCCGTCAACAACTGGCGCAGGTGCTCCACCGTATCGTTGGCCTCGACGCTGGGCCCCACGACCTGCCACACGACACCGTCCTCGGAGAGGAAGTCTCTCTGCGGGTCGGTGATCACGACCGCGGTGTTGGTGGTGTCCACGTCGAACCCGGGGTCGGGCAGGATGTCGTCGTACGTTTGCGACTGGGCTTCGGTGCTGGTCATGGTCGATCTCCTGGTGAGGTTAGTGGGCCGCGGCGATGATGGCCACCGTCTCTTCGGTGGCCCACACGTGGCTGGCCATGAAGCGGAAGTTGGTCATGGCGGAGGCGTAGCCGTCGAGGTCGGGCAACGTGGCGGCGCCGGTGGCCGTGATGATGGATGGGCGCATGAGGCTATCCTCTAGAGCTGGTCGGGGTGAAGGATCCGTTGGACCTCGGTGCATAGGCGTCGGGCGTTGAACGGCTTGACCAGGACGACTTCTCGCGCCGCGTGGGCTTCGGGGGACGCCCCTGCCCGCGTGCCTCGGCGTTCGTCCGTGATCACGATGAGTGGAACGTCGATCAGGGCCGGCAGGTGCCCGAGCAGGCGGCTCACGGCCCCCTCGCCCTCCCCGTCGACGTCCACAACCAGGAGGTCGGGGATGCCGTCCGCCGTCGTCTTTCGGGCGGAGAAGGCGTCGGCCACCTCCCGCACCCGGATGGCCTCGATGTGCGCCAGGCACTGGCGGACGTAGATCCGCATGTCCGGATCGTTCGCCACCACCAGCACGGTACGGAGGACCGTGCCCGCAGCGGGTGGGGGACTTCCGGGATCCTGGTCGGCCATACCACCTCCGGTCGGGAGCCGGCCCGGCCGGGGGCCGGGCAGGTGGCAGGCAATCTAGGGGACGGTGGCGGTCGGGGGGTACGACCCGGGTTGCGAGGCCATGTCACTCCGGTTGCATGCAACCGGAGCGCCAGGATCTGCAACCCCTGTGGTCAGTGGGGCTGGTCCTGGGGCTTGGCCTTGAAGGCGGAGGGGGTCACACCGTAGGCCTCCCGGAAGCACTTGCAGAAATAGGACACGCTGTTGAAGCCGACCGCGTACCCCACCTCGGCGACGGTCCCCGCCTGGGCGGCCAGGAGCTGGGAGGCCCGTTCCAGGCGCAGACGGCGAATGAGTTCGGTGGGCGTCTCGTCCAGGAGGGCGCGCAGGCGGCGGTACACATGGGACCGATCCTGGCCCACGACCTCCGCCAGCTGGGCGACCCCGAAGTGTTCGTCCTCCAGATGGGACTCGATGGCCTCCCGCACCCGTTCCAGGTAGGCCGTGTCCGCCGAGGTGACCGTGGTGTCCCGCGCGTGCAGCTCGAGCCGCTGCCCGGCGAACCGTTCCCGCAACCGGCGGCGTGAGGTCAGGAGGTTGGCGACGCGCGCTTCCAGTTCTTCCATGGCGAAGGGCTTCACCACGTAGTCGTCGGCCCCGTCGGTGAGCCCAGCCACCTTGTGCTCGGTGTCCGCCTTGGCGGTCAGGAGTATGACCGGGACGAAGTCGATTTCGGGGTTGCCCCGCAGCGAGCGGCACAACCCGTACCCGTCGAGGCCCGGCATCATGACGTCGCTGATGATCAGGTCCGGTACCAGGGTCTCGGCCAGCGCCAGGCCTTCCACCCCGTCGCCCGCCTCCACCACCCGGTACCGTCGGGCCAGGTGGCCCCGGATGTAATCACGGACGTCGGCGTTGTCGTCCACCACCAGAACGGTCGGCACGTCGTCGGGGTCGGCCTGGTCCGTGTCGACCGGCTCGGCGGCGGCCGACACGTCGGCCTCCTCGGGCGGCGCCACCGAACGAACGGGCTCTGGGTGAGGGCTCGCCTCCACGTCCGGGTCGAGGATCTGGTCGTCCCTGAGGTGGGCGCGGCCGTGCGGCAGGGCGACCGTGAACGTCGTGCCCCGGCCCCGCTCGCTTTCCACCCTGAGGTCTCCCGCCTGGAGGCGCACCAGGTCGTGAGCCAGGCTCAGGCCGATGCCCGTGCCGGCCTGCCAGTCGCTGGTGGACTCGTCCACCTGGTAGAACCGGTCGAAGACGTGCGGCAGGTCCTCCGCCGGGATACCGCGTCCCGAATCGGCCACCCTGATCTCCACGATGCCGGCGCCTTCGCCGTCGGCCAGGTCGGTCAGTCCCAGGGAGACCGTCCCGCCCTCGGGCGTGAACTTGAAGGCGTTGGACAGCAGGTTGATCAGGACCGTCTCCAGGGCCTCGCGGTCGAACCACAGCAACACGGCCACGGCAGGAACGGCGACGTCGAAACGGACGCGCTGGCGCTCCGCCACGGGAGCGAAACTGGCGGCCAGGTCCCGGACGAATTCGGCGACGTCGGTCCGGTTGGCGCGCAGTTTCATGTCGCCTGACTCCAGCTTGGCCACATCCATGATCTGATTGACGAGGCGCAGGAGACGGCGGGCGTTGCGGAGCGCCATGCCGACCTGGCGGGCCGACTCCTCGCCCAACGTACCGTAGAGCCCGTCACGCACGTCCTCCAGCGGACCGATGGTGAGGGTCAACGGCGTGCGGAACTCGTGAGACACGTTGGCGAAGAACCGTGACTTGGCCTGGTCGAGCTCGGTGAGCCGAGCGGCCTGTCGTTCCAGTTGGTCGTTCTGCGCCTCCAGTTGGGCTTCGTGGCTCCGCAGTTGGGCCGTACGGGCTTCGACCAACTGGCTCAGGTGTGCTTCGCGGCGCCGGTGGCTGCGGGCCCGCCACTCGAACCCGACCAACGTGACCAACACCAGGCCGGTGATCAGGAGGACGTAGTAGGTGGTCGTCTCATGAAAGTACGGGGCCACCGCGAAGGCCATGGTCGCTCCGGCCTCGTTCCAGATGCCTTCCTCGTTGGCGGCGATGACGTGGAAGGTGTAGTCCCCCGGCGGGATGTTGGTGTAGAACGCCGTGCGACGGTTGCCGGCCTGGACCCAGGCCTCCTGATAGCCTTCGAGGCGATAGCGGAACCGCACGTTCTTGGGGGCCACGAAGCTCAGCGCGGTGTAGTCGATCTGCAAGTCCCGCTGATCGGCGGCCAGGCGCACCGCCTGCGAATCAGGCCGAAAGTGGGCCGTACCGCTGGCCAGGCGCTCCACCACGACCGGCGGCGGCGCCAGGTTGCCGGCCAGATGGGTGGGGTCCACCACGGCCGCTCCGTCCTGTGTGGGGAACCAGAGGCGCCCGTCGCTGGCGGCGATGCCGGCAGGGGAAAAGCCACCGTTCGCTTCGCGGTTGCGCAGGCCCTGGCGCTCGGTGTATCCGGTCGAGTGGATCCGATCCCGCCGGCCCTCGGCGAAGTCCCGAAGCTCCTGGACCGGGACCCAGAAGATGCCGCGATTGGTGCTCATCCACATGCGGCCGAACGCGTCTTCCAGAATCCGGTGAATCACCTGATCGAACAGCCCGTCCTCGGGCCCGATTCGTAGCAGCGCGCTGGACCGGTCCTCGGCCGTGGGCCAGTTCACCGGGTCGAGACGGGCCAACCCGTGGCCCTCTGTCCCCACCCACAGCCAACCGTCGGCGTCCTGATGGAGCGCCCGGATGAGGTCGCTTGGCCCGCCCTCAGCCGTGCCGTAGACGGCGAACACCCCCTGGTGGTAACGCAGCAATCCGGCGCCGTTGGTCCCCATCCAGAGGGCCCCGTCACTGGTCTCCAGGAAGGCTCGGACCGGCGCCGTGATGTCCGCCGGCAGGGCAACCCGGGACATGCCCTCGGGGCCGGCCCGGTAGAGGCCCCGGTTGGTTCCCAGCCATACGGCGCCGGAGCGGTCCTGGTGCGTGGCCCACACGGTCCCGTAGCGCAGGCCGTCCGGATGTTCCCGGCAGCGCAAGGTTTCGGGATGACATAGGCGAAGGCCACCGGAGAAATGGCCCACCCAGATCCGGCCGGCCCTATCCTTCATCAGGGACAGGACGAACGCCCCCGCGCCCGGAACCGGGGACACCCGTCCCGCTCCCTCCACGAGCCGGGCCAGGCCGCCACCCCAGGTGCCCATCCAGATCGTCCCGGAGGTCGTGTCCTCGAGGATGGGGTAGACGTTCTGATGTGGCAGGCCCTCCGGCAGTCCGTAGACGCTGAAGAGCGCCGGTTTGAGCCGGTGCAGGCCGGCGGCGCTGGTCCCGATCCAGACGCTTCCCTCGTGATCCCGCACGATGGCCCGCGCCTCCGCTGCCGGAACCGGATCGTGGTCTGCCCGCGGCGCCAGGGAGTGGACCAGTGCCTCCTCGCGGTAGACCTCGGTCCCTGCGGCGAACCAGACGTGCCCCGTCTGGTCCGTCAGGAACATCACCCCGCCGACGGACTGTGGTTGGTGGCTGATCTGCACGGGGGGACCTGGGTAGATCCGGTGGACGCCCTGTTGCGTGAGCACCCACACCCGCCCGTCGTCAGCACCGTGCACCTCCCGGCTCGAGATGGCGAGCACCAGATGCGGACCGGACGGCTCGAGACGGTAGGTGCCATGGTCGGTAGCGATCCAGATGGCGCCGGCCCCATCCTGGTACACCGAATAGAGGATGCCGGCCAGGCTGCCCGGCTGCACGATCACCCGGGCCGAGTCGGGGCCGGCCTGGTAGACCGTGCCCCCGCCAGTGCCGGCCAGGACGAGGCCGTCCCGGCTGGCGATCGCGGTGATTGGCGCGGTGATCACGTCGGGCGCCACCGGCCTGAGCCGTTCTTCACCCGCGACCCCCAGCCCGTTCGTCACGCCTACCCAGACGGTGCCGTCCCGGTCGACGTGCAGCGAGTGAGCGTCGGCCGGTACTCCGCGGTCGGGCCCGAAGTGCGTGAACGCCCCGTTCCGGAACCGGACCAGGTGACGCTGCTCGGTCACCATCCAGAGACTGCCGGCCCCGTCCTCGACCAGGTCCACGATCCGGTTGCTGGGAAGGCCGGGTGCGTTGCCGGTGTGGTAGACGGTGAACCGGACGCCGTCGAAACGCACCAGGCCGTCGAACGTGGCGGCCCAGAGGTAGCCGTCGCGACTCTGGATGAGGGCGTTGATGGAGTTGACCGGGAGGCCGTCCTGCACGGTCCAGATCTCGTGTACGAAATCCGCGGGGGGCACTGCTCCGCCGCCACCGGCCGGCTGCACTGACTGGCCCAAGGCCGCCGGAACGGTGAAGGCCCAGACCAGCAACAGGCACAGGCCGTTCTTGACTAAAGGAAGCTTCATGGCTGCTCACACGGTACAGGCTGAAGGCGCCAGACGCCAGAACGCCCTCGTCCCGAAAGGCTTCTACCCTGAGGGATTGTAACGCGGGTCCGACCCGGGTGGTTCGCGGGGATTGACTGCGGATGGCAACCGGTCGGAGGGTAAGGCTTGAAACTCAGGGACGCTTCGCTACGTTAGTGTATCGGTCACCGACATACTCGGTGGCCGATATACCCTTGTTACCACGGATGTTCACATGGCCACCACCACGCTGACGCCAGCGGAACTTCAAATCCTGCTTGCACTTGCGGCTGAGAGCCGGCACGGATACGGCATCAAACTCGACATCGAAGCCCGCACCGGAGGCACCATGCGGCTGGGCTCGGGCACTCTGTACGAGGCCATCCAGAGGATGGACAAGCAGGGCTGGCTCGAGGTTGCCCAGGCCCCCGGCGACGATCCTGCCGAGTCACGCCGCAAGTACTATCGGCTGACGTCCGATGGCCGGTCCCTTCTGGAACGGAATCTGGAGTCGTGGCGCGGCATCGTGGCGGACGCCGTGGCCCTCGAGGTCTTACCGGAGATCAGGCCGGCGTGAGCGCCCCCACCGGCAAGGCGTCCCTCAGCGAACGGTTCTTCGAGACCCTGATCCGGGCCTACCCCGAGGAATTCGTGCATTGCTACCGGCCCGAGTTGATGGAGTTCTTCCGGGCCGACATGGACCGGGCTCGTGCTGCTTCTCCACTGGGCCTGGTGTCGTTCTGGGCCCGGACGGTGACCGACCTGACGGCCAGCGCCGTTCGCCAGCACCGGGCCCTCCGGCGCGAGCGGCGCCAGGCCACCGAACGCCCCCCCAGCCATCGAGGACGTGAATTCGTGCACTCCGTCATGCAGGATCTGCGCATTGCCCTCCGCGGCCTGGCGGCGACGCCGGGCTTTGCCGCCGTCGCCATCCTGACGCTGGCCATCGGCATCGGGGCCAACACCACCATCTTCAGCGCGGTCGAAGTGTTCATGCTGCGGCCGCTGCCCTATCCCAACTCGCACGAACTGATGGCGCTCTATACCGCCAACGCCGAGCGCGGCTGGGCCCAGGTCGACTACTCGGTGGCCGACTTTCATGCGGTCCGCGAGCAGCTGACCACGGCGGACGTCGGGGGCTACTTCTGGGACAACGTGAACGTGGCCGACGATCGGGCCCAACCGGTCCGACTCGACGCCATGCGCATCAGCCACAACTTCTTCGACGTGCTGGGTGTGGCGCCGGTGTTGGGACGGTCGCCGTCGCTCGACGAAGAGCAAATCGGGACCACGCCGGCGGTCATGATCTCGCACGCCCTGTGGAACAGCCGCTACGGCGCCGATCCCGGGGCACTCGACCAGCTGGTGGAGTTGGATGGCGTCATGCATCGCATCGTGGGAGTGGCGCCCGAGGGGTTCTGGTTCCGGAGTCTCGGGATCGACATGTGGCCGGTGTTCCAGTTCACCGAAGGGCAGGAGTCACGGGACGCCGGCCGCTGGGTCGGACCCCTGGTGCGACGCCGGGCCGATGTGTCTCAGGAGACCTTTGTGGCGGAACTCGAGGCCGTCGGGGCGCGGCTTGCGGCTGATTTTCCCGATTACAACGGCGGCAGCCGGTTCTACGCCATTACGCTGCACGCCGACACCTTCGATGAGGAATTCAAGGTGGGCAGCACCATCGCCATGCTGGCGGTGCTGTTCGTACTACTCATCGCCTGCGCCAACGTGGCCAATCTGCTGCTGGCCCGCTCGATGCGCCGGTCCCGGGAGGTTGCGGTCCGGACGGCCCTCGGCGCGTCACGCGGTCGCATCATTCGGCAGTTGCTGACCGAGGCCTCGGTGGTGGCGGTGCTCGGTGGTGTGGTCGGCGTCCTGTTGTCGGTCGTGGGGATTCGGGCTCTGGTGTCGATCATCCCGCCCGAGACGCCCGGGGCACCGGACATCGGGCTGTCGGGCATCAGCCTGGCCTTCACCGGGCTCGTCACGGCCCTCACCGCCGTTCTGTTCGGGCTGGCGCCGGCGCTGCAGGGCTCGGCCATCCAGTTGACGGAGAGCCTCAAGGACGGCGGTCGCACCGGCAGCGGCACGCGCGGCGGCCGGCTCCGCAAGGGCCTGGTCATCGCCGAGATGGCCCTGGCCATGGTGCTGCTGGTGTCATCCGGGCTGCTGGTGAAGGGCTATCTCAACCTGCGTGCCGTGGATCGCGGGTTCGATACCGGGGACGTGCTGTCGCTCCGCGTCAGTGTGCACGGCACCCGCTACACCGATGACGAGGCCATCAGCCGGTTCTACGTCCGCGCCATGGAGGAGATCGGTTCCGTGCCGGGTGTCATGCACGTGTCGGCCATCAATCGTCTACCGTTGAGTGGCTGGTCCAGTGTCAGCTACTCCATCGCAGGCGAACCGGTTGATGACGAGACCCGGCTGCCGTTCGTGGTGCGTCACATGGTGATGCCGGACTTCTTCGGTACCGTCGAAGTGCCGGTGCTGGTGGGGCGGGGTATCACGGTGCGCGACATGGCCACGTCACAACAGGTTGCCGTGGTCAACCAGGCTTTCGCGGGTCGTCACTTCGGTTCGGCCGAGGACGCCATCGGCGGTGTCATCGAGCTGGACCGGGGCGACCGCACCATCGTCGGCGTAGTGCCGGATCTCGCGTGGACCGGTCCCGTCCCCAGGCCCACGATGTTCCTTCCGGCCACCCAGGCGACGGTCCGAACCATGAGTCTGTTGGTGCGCACCGGTGCCGGTGGAGATCCTACGGCGCTGGCCGTCCCGGTGCGGCGTGCCATCGAACGTGTCGATCCTGCGTTGCCGGTGTTCCGGGTGGCGACGCTGCAGGACGTCATGCTGCAACAGACCCAGGGCGACGCCATCATGGGCCGGGTCATGGCGGTCTTGGGCATCGTGGCCCTGATCCTGTCGGTCATCGGCGTGTACGGCGTCATGGCCTACAACGTCCAGCAGCGGGTCCAGGAAGTGGGCATCCGCATGGCCCTGGGCGCGGAGGCGCGGGACGTGGTGCGCCTCATGATGCGCCAGGGGATGGTGCTGGCCGGCGTGGGCATGTTGCTGGGACTGGGGATGGCGCTGGCGGCGACGCGGGGCTTGAGCACGTTCCTGTTTGGCGTGAGTCCCTTCGACGTGGGCACCTTCGCCGGGGTGACGGGTCTGCTGCTCGGTGCGGCGTTGCTGGCCACCTGGGTGCCGGCGCTCCGGAGCGCCAAGGTGGATCCCAACGTGGCGTTGCGGTCCGAGTAGCGGGCGGCCGTACGTGTCGCGCCGCAAGTCGCCGCTCGGCACCTGGTCTAGGGGATCGGGACGACCAGGTCCATGGTGACGGTCGGGGGGGCGTCGTCGGCGGGGCCGAACGTGACCGGCCACTGTTGCCCCTTCGCCAGAGGGTCCCGGGTCATGGATCCGGGCTCGTCCACCGAGACCGTGGCCTGCAAGGGGCGCGAATCGAGGGCCAGCTGCGACTCGGTCGCGGTGAGGAGGACGGCATAGGATCCCGTGCCCGAGGTGGTGCCCGAGCCGGTCGCGATGACCAGCGAAGGCAGCAGCGTGTCGTATCGGGCGATGGCCACCTTGGCGATCAATCCGGATGCGGCGGCGCCGGTCGAATCGAGCACGGTGCCCTGTACCTGTAGATGCAGGTTGCCGCAGCCGTTACATGGCTCGGTGCTGCAGCCGGACACGGCAGCGGACAAGACCAGCGCCACGACAGTGGATCGGAAAGACATTCGGCTCATTTCGGTTCCTGGTGCCGAATGCTACAACATTCCGATCCGTTGAGGGAGTCGGGATTCGCCTCGGCGTGACGTTGCGGCACTTCGCTTCGCCCCGCCGGCCCCCGGCACTCCATTAGTATCCATCCCATGCCGTCTCTCGCCGGCCTTCCCCTCGGTGCGCTGCGCCACCGCAACTTCCGGCTGTTCTCACTGGGACAGCTGGTGTCGCTCTCGGGTACCTGGATGCAGCAGGTGGCCGTCGCGTGGATGGTCCTCGAGCTGACCGACTCGGCCTTCGCGGTGGGCCTGGTGACCACGCTCGGCGGCCTGCCGATGGCGTTGTTCACGCTGTACGGCGGCGTTCTGGCGGACCGGATCGACAAACGGCGCTTCCTCCTGACGCTGCAGAGTCTCATGCTGGTGGTGGCCGTGGCGCTGGCGGTGCTGACCGTGACCGGCGCCATCACCCTGGGCTGGATCATGGTGCTGGTCGCCTGTACCGGGGTGCTGGTGGCGTTCGAGGTGCCGACCCGGCAGGCCTTCGTCATCGAGATGGTGGGCAAGAACGATCTCATGCACGCCATCGCCATCAACTCCACGGTGTTCAACGCCACCCGGGTCATCGGCCCGGCCATTGCCGGAGCCCTGATTACGGTGGCCGGTGTTGCCG
>JBDHIK010000192.1:0-3718 GCA_039587475.1 Gemmatimonadota bacterium
TCAGATGAAGATGGCAGGCAGCGACTGCGGGTTGGCGCCGGAGCCGTGGGTGGCGACGATGCCGCCGTTGGAATCGGTGATGGTGAGGAACCCGGTGTAAGAATCCGCCGGGTCCGAGTCGCGGACGCCCAGACCCACCGAGGCGTTGCCGGCGATGGCGGCGCCGTTATCCGGCGCCATGATGGGTGTGGCGCCCAGCGAGCACGTGTTCGCCTCGCTGGGGTCGGACATGGCCCCCTCGTCATACGGCGAGGCACAGTCCGTCAGGCCGGCCACGCGGTAGTAGAAAGAATTGGACGGGTCCGCAGCATATGCGCTGGTGTCCGTGAAGCTCGGCGCGTTGACGTCGCTGACCTTCGGCGGGTAGAGGGGATAGGCGGTGCTCCAGTCGATGGTCGACAGGGCCTCCGAGGGGGTCAGCCCGGGCGGGCCCTCCGCGCGGTATAGCTGGTAGGTGTCCACCAGGACCGGCGCGCCGCCGGTGTTCTCGGTGATGCGGTCCCACTTCACGTCCACAATCCCCTCGGTGGCCCCGGGCGTGGCCTGCACGCCGGTGCCCTTCACCGGGACCTCCTCGGTGGTGGCGGTGCCGTCCACCTCCGTCTGCTCCGCACTCTCATTCCCGCAACGGTCCACGGCGATCAGGTTGTAGTAGTACGGCCGACAAGCGACAACGTTGGTGTCGTCAAAATCCGTGATCCCGCCGTGCACCTGATCGGCGTCCTTGTAGAGGTGGCCTCCTGAGAACGCGCCGGTGGCCTCCGACCGGTAGACGTTGTAGCCCTTGAGGTCGCGGATCTTGTTGGGGTCGGGGTCGCACATCACCGATTCCACGTTGGTGGTCACCGGCGTCCAGCGCACGTTGATGTGGTCGTTCTCCTCCGGATTGGGCCCCGAACCGCCGGAGACCTGGAAGATGGACGGAGCGCTGGGTGTGGTGGTATCCCCCACCGTCACCGGGCCGGCGAGGGCGGACATGGGGCTGACGTTGCCCGACAGGTCCTCGGCGCGCACCCGGAAGTAGTAGTCGGCGCCCTCGGTGAGGCCCTTGACGTAGGTCGACGTCATGTTGCTCACCCGGGGATTGCCCAGCGCCGACGTCGAAACGCCGCTCACCACGGTCCACTGCTGCACGAGATCGCTGGCAGGCGGCGCATCCCATGACACCAGCACCCCCTGGCACTGGCCGGCGCACGCGGTGACGTTGGTGGGCTGGTTCGGGGGAATGATGTCGATGTCCGGCCGCCCCTCGAAGCCCAGGTTGCGCGGCGTGATGTCCTGGGTCAGGACGAACTTGCGGTGCTTCTTGCTGGGATCGTACGGGTCATCCGGATCGGTGTACTTCATGTCCGGATCCTGGGTCATCCCGGTGATGGACAGCTCCACCCGGCGGATGGTCTCGCGGTTGGTCACATCGGTGGAGCCCTCGTCACCGCCCATGTCGTCGCTGGGGTCCAGGGGCGTGTCCGGGCTCAGCAGCACGCCGCCGCTGTCGTAGTAGCGAAAGCGCAACTCGTAGATGTTGTCGGCCACCGGCGTCCGGGTGACGGCGGTGCTGTTGGCGTTCACCGTGACGCGGTAGAGGGTGTACGGCGGGTCGTCGTGGGTCAGCGCGATGTTGGAGACGGTGACCGTCTCCACCGTGCCGTCGCGGGGCACGCCCTGCACGTCGGCGTTAAAGCTCAGGCTGTCCGAGCTGGTGCCGTCCGGCTTGGCCAGGACGTAGGTGACGATCTCGTCGTTGCCGGTGGACACGGAGATCTCCGAGCCGCCGATGAGCGTCGATTCCGGTGTGGTGCTGTCCGTGGGATCGTCGAAGTCGTAGTCGCCGCGGATGGTGATGGCCGTGTCCCAGGCGCCCTCGATCTGCTCGTCCGGACGGTCCTCGGAGCCATCGGGGTTGACGTTGAACCCTGCCATGCGGCCGTCGGTGACCATCTTCTCGAACGCCAGGCGTACGTTCTGCTGCACGTCCGCGGCGTTGTCACCGCGTTTGTACGACTGGTTCAGCGCGTTGTAGAGAATGAGCGCCAGCGCAGCGGCCACCACAAAGACGGTCATGGCCACCAGCACCTCCGCCAGCGACATACCGCGGCGCGAGCGGGAGGTCCGGCGGATTCGTTGGGCGTGTCTGTTGTTCACGGCTTCCTCCTGCAGTCCTGCGACTTCGCTAGAACTCCACGGTCTCCTGCACCACGGACCGCTGGCTGGTGCCTTCGGTCCAGAAGATCTCCACCGAGAGCCGCAGGCCCTCGGCAGTGTCGAAGGTCGGGGGAGTGGTGCTGCCTCCCACGGGTGTCAAGGTGATCTCGGCGTAGCCCTGGAACAGCTCCTGATCGATCCAGGGCTGCCACTGCACCGATGCAAAGCTGTCGGTGCGGCTGTCCACGTTGCAGCCGGTGGACGTGTCGCAATTCGGAGTACAGCAGTCGGGCATGGTCTCGGCCAGCGTGTTGCCCCCGATGGAGTTGAGCTCCTCGAGGATGTCCGCGCCTACGGCCACGGCCTGCGTCATGTCCCGGCCGCCCTTCACCCTCTGGCCGCCGAGGATGAACAGCGAGGCCACGGAGATCAGCACGCCGGCCATGATGCCCAGGGCGATGAGCACTTCCACCAGGCTCATCCCCTGTTCCATGGTGCGTCGCCGCGGCGCACGATCCAGCAGCACGTTCGTGGTTTCCGGTGTCATGGCGTCACCCTATCCCTGGTGGTCTTGATGCGGCCGGCCGGCGACACCTCGATGGTGTAGCGATCATACTGGCCGCCCTGAATCAGCGCTTCGATCTGGAGGTATTGCGAGGCCGGCGTGCTGCCGCTGTACGTCGTGGGGTTGGTGCACGCCCCCTTGCTGTCGAACTGGAACGCCGCCACCACTTCGTTGGTCACGCCATCGGGGAACTGCCCCTCCTTGACCACGTTGGCGCTGAGGTCGTAGAGCGCCCAGGTGTTGCCCGGGTCGATCACCGGGATGAACACGTGCGCCTCGCGGTTGGTGATGGAGATCTGGCGCGCCAGGTTCAGGGCGCCCACCAGCTCGTTGACCTCGGTCTGGCCACGCAGCACCTTCATGTAGGCGTTGAAGTTGGGGACGGTGACGATGGCGATGATGCCGATGATCGCCATGGCGATGAGTAGTTCCTGCAGGCTGATGCCGGCTTCGGAAGGTCGGGTTGTGCGTCTCATGGGCCCTCGTCTCCTCCTATCTGGGGGTCTGACAAAGCAATGGAGATGCCACCTGCCCGTGGCTTTCTACAAACGACACAAAGGTTTCTCGGTCAATCACTTAAACCATGTCCGGATCGGACGGGACGGGCGTGTGGAAAGGCGCGACACCCCTTTTTCCGCCGCTACAGACACGAAAGGTGCCAGGCGTGGAAGGCTGCGGCTCACCGCCGCTGACCAGCCGTCACCCCTCGCCGCCGCCCCCCAGCGTCTGATGGGTCTGGGCGCCGGGCGGTCGTTCGGTCAATTCGGTGGGCAGCGTGATGGTGAACCGCGCGCCGCCCCACGGCCCGTGGTCGGCGGTGATCTGACCGTCGTGGTACACCACGGTCTTGCGCACCATGGACAGCCCCAGGCCGGTACCGTCGCGCTTGGTGGTGAAGAACGGACGGAACAGATCTTCGGGATCGGTGTCCGGCGGCAGTCCATCGCCGTCGTCGTAGATCTGCAGCGTCACCTGGCCGCCGCTCACTCCACCCTCCAGACGCACGCGGCC
>JBDHIK010000193.1:0-5311 GCA_039587475.1 Gemmatimonadota bacterium
ACCCGGACGGGGTGGGCCGCGGCGTGAGGGGGATCCATCTCGACGGGACGCAGCTACCGGAGGATGCCCCGGTCCCGCTGGTCGACGATGGCGAGGAGCATCATGTGCGCGTGGTGCTCGGCTAGGACAACCGCTTCTGACCGCGAAGGGAGTCACGTGCTGCATATCTTCATTGATGCCGACGCCTGCCCCGTCAAACAGGAGGTCTACCAGGTCGCTCGGCGCTACGGCCTCGAAGTGACCCTGGTCGCCAACGCCTGGATGCGCCTTCCCACGGAGCCGTGGTTGACTCTCGAGGTGGTGGGAGACGAGTTGGACGCGGCGGATGACTGGATCGTCGAACACGTGCAACCACACGACATCGTCGTGAGCGCGGACATCCTCCTGGCCAGCCGGTGCCTGGAACGCGAGGCCCGGGTCATCGGCACGTCAGGAAAGCCGTTCACCGAGGACAACATCGGCGACGCCGTCGCGACGAGGGACTTGCTGTCCCACATGCGCGAGGCCGGCGCCGTTACGGGAGGGCCGCGGCCGCTGACCAAACGCGACCGGTCCCGATTCCTGCAGCAACTCGATCAAGACATCCAGGCGATCCGTCGCTCACACCCGGTCGACGACTAGCCGCCTCAGCCGGTCATGGGGAGGGTGCGGTTTGCCCCGCCCTCGGTGTGAGCAGGCGGTCGAGGAGCCCGCGGCCCTCACCTGACAGACGGGATATCCTTGTCTTGGCCGACGTTGCAGGACGGCGGACCCGCTACGTTGGGGCCGACTAGGCGCCGGTCCGACTGGTCGCGCCTCCCGGTCCCGTCGATGAGCACGTGAGCCAATCCCGGACCCTCCCCCACGAAGGAACTCGGGGTGCGACCAGCCAGCCGGCGGAATTCGCGCGTCAGGTGCGCGTGGTCGTGATAGCCGCACGTGAGGGCCACCCGCGTCAGCGAGCCGACGGCATCGGACTCCAGGGCGCGTACGGCGCGCTGGAATCGAACGATCCGGAGGAGCCGCTTGGGACCGATGCCGACGTCCTGGCCGAAGCGGCGCGACAACTGGCGTGGACTCAGGCCCAGCAGCCCGCTCAACCGGTCGACCGTACAATCGGTTGCTCCGATCAGGACCCGCCGGGTCAGTCGCTGGAGTCCATCATCTGTAGCCGACTGCGCCAATCTGCCGAGGGCCTGGACGACGCGGCGTTCACGATTGGCCCATCGGGGTTCGCCGCGCGCCTGTGCCACCGCCGTTGCCAGCGTGCCGTCCACGTCGGCCAGATCCAGGTAGCCGTCGGTGGTCATCCCCATGGGGAGGCCCAGGAGTGCGTGAGCGCCGGCGGGCCAGAACCGGATTCCCAGTACATCCACGGCCCGGCCCGGTTGCAGGCCGAAGGGCCTGGTGATCTGTCCTACCAGAATGGCTTTCGGCTGACGGCTCGGCGCGGCGTCCCCGGGGTGGTGGGTGAAGGGGTCGGCGAAGTTGATGACCAGCTCCGGCATGCCGTCGGGGAGGACGACATCGGGCGCGGTCGAGGGCGCCGGTCCGTGCAGGCGCCACAGGCATCGGACGTACGGCGCCAGCGCTGAGGGCGGCGGCGTCTCCGAATAGGCCAGATCGGTCATACCGGATGGTAGGCGTCCGGCAGCCGTGCCGCCAGCCGGACATGTCCGATTCGTACAAGCGACGGTCGGGCCGTCGCGTTACCCTTGGGAATTACCGAACGGACGAGGCGACATGCGGATCATCACGGCGATTGCGATCGGGTCGGGGCAGGGCCAGGGAATCCAGGACCTGGCGTTCATGAGCGGCTGCTGGGAGGGGAGCTTCCAGAGCCGGAACGGCGGGACCGGGGTGATCGAGGAGCAGTACACCACACCGTCGGACAACGTCATGCTGGGAACCACCCGGTACCTTCTGGATGGCCGTGCCGTGATGTTCGAGCTGGCGACCATTCTGCGCGGCGACTCGGGCGTGGTCCTCACCCCGTATCCGCGTGGGCGGGCCTCGGAGCACGGCTTCCGGCTGACATCGGCCGACGGGGCGAGCGCGATGTTCGAGGCGCCGGAGCACGATTTTCCCAAGCGGATCAGTTACCGATTGCAGGGCGACACCCTGGTGGCCCGGATCGACGACGGCAGCGACACCGGCCAGGCCCAGACGTGGCGCATGGTCCGTTGCCGGACTCCCTGATTCTGATCCTGTGAGGCATCCGTCTCAGCAGGCCAGGACCAAGGAACTGGGGTCGCACGTGGCCTTGTGATAGGCGTACGCCGCGAGGTTCACCGCTACAATGACTCCGAGCACGAGCAGGACGGTCTTCCCGGCATCGGTCTTCTTGATGGCCAGCGATTCGACACCCGACATCGGGATGGCCATTCGGCCCGCTGGTGCGGTGCCGTACAGCGTGTCCCCGGAAACGACCGGATCGTCAAGGACGATTTCCGCGTGTGAGGTCGTCCTGACCTGCACCTGCTCGGGCTGCTCTTCGCTGAGCAGGGTTTCCGGCGCGACCTGCTGGACCTGCCATCCGGTGCAGGCGCTGAGATAGGCCGGTAGCAGGATAAGGCTCGTCACCTGACGGACGTTCATATGGACCTCCTGAAGAGTGCGACCACGGCCAACGGTTCTCGCCAACGACACTCTCGAAGCGATCACCAGAGATGAATGGGTGGCCCCAATTGCGGGTCGGCCACGGCGAGGCCCACGACCAGCATGGCTACCAGGGCGACGCTCAGGACGGCTTTGCCGGAATCGGCCTTCTTGACGGCCAGGGAGTCGACCTGAGACAGCGGGATGGCCACCGCAACGGACTGGGCGGTGCCGTACAACGTGTCGCCCGAGATGAAGGGCCCGTCCAGGACGATCGGCTCCGGCATGGAGGCGGTCTTGATCTGGACCTTCTCGGGCCGGTCTTCGTTGAGCACGGTTTCCGGCGCAACCGTTTGGACTTGCCAGGTGGCGCAGGCGTTGAGCCAGGCCGGCAGCAGGATGAGGCTGGTCAATCGACGGACGTTCATGGGATCCTCGCGAAGTGTGCGAGAAAAACGTCATGCCTCGGGGTCAAGCAGAGATCAAGAGCCTTCGGGAGGGCTGGGCCGGCTTGGTCGGCCGAGGACTGATCCCGCGGGGAAGCAGAGCCGCTATCGGGTCAGGGGGATCGATCCGATGGGCCGGCGT
This sequence comes from Gemmatimonadota bacterium, assembly GCA_039587475.1. Classification (GTDB taxonomy): domain Bacteria; phylum Gemmatimonadota; class Gemmatimonadetes; order Gemmatimonadales; family GWC2-71-9; genus N074bin45. The sequence goes on from JBDHIK010000193.1 coordinate 3,166, forward strand.
TGCCGGCCCGAGGACTGATCTGGATCGACCGGCAGCGGCGGTTTCACCGCCGCAACGGCTGATCCCTGGCGGGGCAACAAAAAAGCCGACTCTCGTCGGCTTTTTCAGTTGCCCCGCCAGGGATCGAACCTGGACTCTTCTGATCCAGAGTCAGACGTGTTGCCAATTACACCACGGGGCATCTCGAGGAGGACTGTGAACGGTGGACCGTGGACGGCTGTTCCGGCTCAGTACCAACTACTGTCCACTGTCCACGGTCTACTGTCCAGCCAGTGGAGCTGAGGGGGATCGAACCCCTGACCTCTGCATTGCGAACGCAGCGCTCTCCCATCTGAGCTACAGCCCCCGGGACGGCAAAAATAAGCCCTCCGGGGCAGGGGAGTCAATGCGAACGGCACGGTGCGTCGGCCCGACCCGGGCGCGATAACCATTTGTCACATAAAACGTTAGGAACCAGGCCCCGACGAATGGTTCCGGTCTTGGGCTCATTCAACCACAGCCGGCCCGACTATTCCCAGCGCAACGCCGTCATCGGGTCCACCCGCATGGCCCTCCTGGCCGGCACCCAACTCGCCAGCAGCGCCACGACCACGACGGTCAGGGAGATGGCGACCAGCGTCACGGTGTCCCCCGGCGACACCCGGTACAGCATGGCGGCCAGTGATCGGTTCACCAGCAAGGCTCCCAACAGCCCCAGCGGCACGGCGATGATCGTAAGCGCGAGCCCCTGGCCCACCACCGACCGGAACACGGCCGTCGGCTTGGCGCCGAGGGCGATACGAATACCGATTTCGTTGGTGCGCATGCTCACCAGGTAGGCGATGACACCGTAGATCCCCAGGGCTGCCATGACCAGAGCGAACGCGGCGAACAGCCCCACCAGGATCATCTGGAATCGGAGTGGCGCCAGCCACTGGCCGACGAACTCCGTCATCGGCGTCATGGTGAGCGGGAGGTCGGGGTCGACCGCGGCGAGTTCGGCCCGGATGTCGGGCCACAGACCCTGTATGTCGCGGCTGCCCCGGATAGCCAGCATGCCGAACGCCCAGGTGTCCTGGGCCATCGGCACATACACTTCCGGCCCCGGCTCGGCCACGAGGCCGGCATGCCGGATGTCTCCGATGACGCCCACGATCTCTCGCGAGACCGGCCCCGTCTGTGACACCACGGTGATCCGTTCCCCCACGGCGGTCCGGTCGGGCCAGAAGCGTCGCGCCATGGCGTCGTTGATGATCACCACCGGCGCCGAGGCACGGGTGTCGCTTCGCTCGAACGAGCGGCCTCCCCCCCGGACGGACAAGCCCAGGGCCTTGAAGTACCCGGGTGTCACGGCGTGGAACTCGGCGACCAGGCGCTCGTCCGTGGGTGGGCGTCCGTCGATGGAGAACCCGAAGGGCCAGGCAGATCCGATGAGCGGCAGGTTGGTGCTGAGGCCCACCCCTGCAACGCCGTCCAGCCGGGCCAGCCGATCGGTCATCGCTTCGAAGGCCTGGTGTTGCCGAGCGGCATCTTCATAGCGCGACTTGGGCAGCGACAAGGAAACGGCGATGACGTTCTCGGTCGCGAACCCCGGGTCGACCGATGCCAACCGTGCGAAGCTGCGGATGAGCACTCCGGCGCCGGCCAACAGCACCAGCGACACCGCCATCTCGAGAACGATGAGCGCGCTGCGAGTACGGTGACGGGCCCGGTTCCCGGTCGCCGCCTGGCCGGCCCGGAGGACCGTGGTCTCGTCCACGGTCCGCTCGGCTATCAACTGAACCGCCGTCATCATGAGGGCGACCGCCAGGGAAGCCATGAGACAGAACGCCAGGACCACGCCGGTGATGCCCGCGTCCTCGACCCGCGGGACGGCGGTTGGGGCCAGGCGAACCAGCGGTGTCACCGTCCAGGCGGCCAGCACCACACCCACGACACCGCCGAGCAGGGCCAGCGTCAGATTCTCGACCAGGTTCTGGCGCGCCAGGTGGACTCTCGTGGCACCGAGGGCCCGTCGTACTGCCCGGTCGCGCTGCCGATCCGAGACCCGGGCCAGGATCAGGCTCACGACGTTGCCGCAGGCGATGAGGAGCACCAGTCCCACGGCCACCTGAAGCAGGAGCAGGTTCTGACGATAGTCCTGCGTCATGAGGTCGTGGAGTCCGAC
>JBDHIK010000194.1:0-7172 GCA_039587475.1 Gemmatimonadota bacterium
CTGCCGGCCCGGCGGGCTACGCGGGTGGACCCGGTGGAGACCCTCAGGGCGGAGTGAGGCTCAAACTCAGGATATACCGATCGGCAGGGGCCGTGGAGTTGTTCGGTGAGGTTTCTGCACCCATCGCCGTCGTCGTGGACGGTGGACGGTGGACCGATCGTTGCCCACGGATTCGTACGCGAGCGGACGAGGAGATGACTGCCCGCGCTGCCCCGCGGGGCCCTCACTCCCCGAGCATCTCTCCCAGCTCCGTGAACCAGTTCCGCACCAGAATCAGCTTGTCGCGCGCCTCGGCGCGTTCTTCCTGAACGAGCATCAGGAAACGCTGATCGTCCCGGGTGACGTCATAGGTTCGGTGGGCGACGTCCCGGGGCCCCATGGCGGGAAACAGCACCGTCTCGCCCTCGATCCGGAACCTGGGATCGGTCAGGACCCGGGCCGCCACCATGAACCCGTCGCCGTTGACGTAGAAGATCTCCCGCCCGCTGTGGGACCAGAGCGGCTCGGTGCCGCCGTCCTTCGACAGCTGCTGCCGGCTGGCCGACACCTCGGGGAACGGTCGCACGTAGACCTCAAAGCGGCCCGATTCGTCCGAGACGTAGGCCACCCAATTGCCATCGGGTGACAGGGTCGGACTGACTTCCTCGTGTTCTTCCGCCAGGAGCACCTCGACGGAATCGTCCTCGAGCAGCCGCACCAGGTCACGTCCTTCAAAACTGCCGACTCGGATGATCGCTGGATCACCGTCCGCGGAGAGCACGACTTCATTCACTTCGTCCTCAACCGGAACATCGAACAACACGGCCTCGGTACTGCCGTCGGCCCGTTTGCTCCACAGGCGCTCTCCACCATCGCGGTCGGAAATGAACCACACCGTGCTGCCGTCGCCAGACCAGGCCGGCCTGGTGTTGATCGCGCCGTCGAACGTCAGTCGCGTGAAGGGGCCCCGGTCGAGCTCCTTGACGTAGAGGTCCATCGCCTCGCCGCCGGCGTGCGTCACGGCCGCCTGGCGGTCGTCCGGGCTCAGTGCCACGCCCGGCGCCCACGCCCCCTGCACGATCGTCCAGGTCGAGTCGACGGGACTCGCCTCTCCTCGACGATCGACCCACACCGGCCGGAGGAGATCTCCGTAAAGAGGCTCACCTGACACGTACAGGAGGGTGCCATCCACTCCCAGGACCGCATCCGGATATCCGAACCTGGTCATCCGGACCCCGCTCAAGACCGGGATCGCTTCTCCGGTTACCTGCAGAGACCGGTCGTCGAACGGCATCGCGAATACCCCGCCGTCATCCCGGACATAGAGGACATGCCCGAAGGGCGTGTGCCACGCCACGGCTGCCCGGTCGGCCACCTGGCGGAGTTCTCCCTCAGCGAAGTCGAAGACGAAGAACGCGAATGCAGATTCCCGCCGGTCGAACGTCGTAATGAGGACCCCTCGGTTCGACAGGATGGGCCGCACCCCGGTGATCCAGGAATCGAAGTCGCCGGTGTCCTCCGGCGTCGGCTCCAGCAACAACTCGGCCTGCCCCCCGCTCTCCGGCACCCGGTAGAGCGCCCACCCGTGGTTGAAGACGATGGCGCCGTCGGTCAGCCAGGCCGCGCTTCGGGCATTCTCCGTATTGGCAGCGTCGGCCAGCGCAACGGCCGATCCACCGCGCCGGGGCACTTTCCACATCTTCTCGTCGGCGAAGAAGCCGATCCACCCACCGTCCGGCGAGAAGAACGGGCCATAGGCACCCTCGGTGCCGGGGACGGGGACGGCCGCGGCCCGGTCCCGCTCCTTGAGCCAGAGTTGCCGGTCCCCTCCCGCCGTGTCGCTGAACACCATGGCCGAGCCGTCGGGGGCCAGCGCCACCTCGAAAGCGACCGCCCACTCATCGAGTTGCCCGCTGAAGAGGGTGACCTGCTGGCGATCGACCGCCGACCGGGGAAGCGTCGGACCGGTCACCAGGGATCCCACCCACAGCACGATGGCGACGACGCCGACGGCGATGGCTGCGACCGTGGTGCGGTTGGGGCGCCGGGCGCCTGGGACCGGCAGCGAGGAGGACGTGGTTGCGCCGGCATACCCCGGTGTCGCCAGCGCCTCGGCGAACTGGGCCGCCGTGGCGAAGCGGTCGGCCGGGAGCTTCTCCAGTGCCGTCATGGTGGCCGCTTCCACGTGCGGCGGCACCGTGTGTCGCTGCACCGTCAGCGCCCGCGGCGTCTCGGTCACGACGCGGGCCACGATGGCCTGGGCGGTGGGGCCGCCGAACGGCGGCTCACCCGCGAGCAGCTCGTAGAGCACCGCCCCCAGGGCGTAGACGTCGCTGGCCGGGCTGAGCTCCCGCTCGCCCATGGCCTGCTCGGGGCTCATGTAGTTGGGCGTCCCCAGCGACATCCCGGTCTCGGTCATGCGCGAACTCCCGGCCGAGGTCACGGCCAGGGCGATACCGAAATCAGCCACCATGGCGCGGCCGTCGTGCAGCAGGATGTTCTCGGGCTTGATGTCGCGGTGGATCACCTCGCGCCGGTGGGCGTAGTCCAGCGCGTCGGCCACCTCGCGGACGATCCTGACGGCGGCATCCACCGGCAGCTGCTTCTCCCGCTCGAGCCGGTCGCGCAACGACTCGCCCTCGACGTACGGCATGACGTAGTAGAGAAAACCGTCGGCCTCGCCCGAGTCGTGGAGCGGGAGGATGTGGGGGTGCTGCAGATTGGCCGTGGTCTTGATCTCGGCCAGGAAGCGGTCCGCGCCGATGACGGCGGCCAGCTCGGGGCGGAGCACCTTGAGCGCCACTTTGCGGTCGTGCTTGACGTCGTGCGCCAGGTAGACCGTGGCCATGCCGCCCTCGCCCAACTCGGATTCGATGACATAGCGGTCGGCCAACGCCGTCCGCAACTCTTCCGTGACGTTCTGCATGGCTGCTCGTATGAGGGACGAGGTACTATACGGAAAATGGGAGCCAGGAGCCAGGAGCCTCCGAAGGCCTCCCCCTCGTCCCCTTCCCTTCTCCCCTCTCCCCGTCCATAGCGTATATTCGCCCCATGCGCCTGCCCTCTCTGGACCGCGTCCTCAGCGCCAGTGTCCGCGCCGCCCGGCGATTCCCCCTGGTTCTGACCTCGGCCGTCACGGCCGCCGTCGCCGGGATGCTGCTGATCGACGCCGACGGCGACACGACGTTGCTGGAGCGCCTGCTGTATTCCAGCACCCTCGGCCTCCCACTCTTCGTGGGGCTGGCGCTCCTGGCCGAGCGGAGGGGATGGCGCGGGGCCCGGGGCTGGCTGCCTCGGGAGGCGGGGCTCCTGGTCCTGGCCGTGGTGTTCATGCTCCAGCCGAACTGGTCGGAAGAGGTGGCCGTCCTCCGCTACCTCCAGTTGAGCCTCGCCTTCCACCTGTTCGCCGCCTTCGCCCCCTATCTGCGAGGCGGCAACCTCAACGGCTTCTGGCAGTACAACCGAACCCTGTTCCTCCGCGCCGTCACGACGGCGATCTTTGCTGGCGTCCTCTTTGCCGGGCTGGCCGGCGCCCTGGCGGGAGTGGACAACCTTCTCGGCGTCGACGTGTCGGACGTGACCTACGGCCGCCTCTGGATGCTCGTCGCCTTCGTCTTCAGCACCTGGTTCTTCCTGACCGGCGTACCGGACGACCTGACGGCATTGGACGGGCGGGACGACTACCCCGCCATCATCAAGGTCTGGCCCAGCGGCTGGATCGGGTATCTGGTTTCGGGCGTGGCCGTGGTGGGCATCCTGTCGCTCCTGCTGGTCTACCCCATCGCGGACCGGGAGGAGAACCGCTGGATCCGGAGCTACGGCCGCTGGTTCTACGTGGCGCTGGTGCCGTCGATCGCGATGCTCCTCATGGCCATCTGGCAGCGCATCGACCAGTACGGCGTCACCGAGAAGCGCTACTTCCTGGTGGTGCTGTCGCTGTGGCTGGCGGGCATCGCCATCTACTTCATCGTGACGCGCAGCAGGAACATCAAAGTCATTCCCGTCACCCTCTGCCTCGTGGCGCTGGTGACCCTGGTGGGCCCCTGGGGCGCCTACGCCGTGTCGCACCGCAGCCAGACGTCACGGCTCGAACGGCTCTTGGCAGCCAACGACATGCTGGTCGACGGCAGCGCGCGTCCGGCGCCGACCCCACTGTCCCCGGAAGACCGGCGTGAGCTGAGCGCCATCATCCGCTACCTGGTCCTGACGCACGGAACCGGGGGCATCGACCCGTGGTTCGCGGATGGACTGGCCCGGATCGACACCGTCGCCGACGGGCTGGGATCCTCCGACCGGCGCGAGGCAGACCGGCGGACCGAGCTCATCGTCAATGCCCTGGGCGTCGAGTACGTAGGGCGCTGGGCCGCGGAGTCGTCGGACCGATTCAACTTCTCGGCACAGTCCGGCCGCCACGTCATTCCGGTGACCGGCTTCGACTATGCCCTGCGGGAACGGGGAACGCGTGCGGACACCCTCGAGTTCGAGGGCCGGTCATACCGGTTCAGCCTCGACGACGAGGGTTCCACCATCATCATGCGCCGTGATGGCGCGGTGCTCATCGTCATCCCGCTCGAACCGGTCTTGCGGCGGGCCATGGAAGCCCGGGGCCAACAAGTGGACACGCCCAGCCTGCCTGCAGACGTGTTGCACGTCAGCGCCGAGAATGACCTCGTGCGCGTGGCGGTGTACCTGCGCCGAGTGAGCGGCACTCTCGATCGGGACGGGGAGTCCGGTGAGGTCGGGTACCGGATCGGCTCCCTTTCGGCGGACTACTACTGGACCGAAAAGGCCGACTCCCCATAGCCCTGTTGACAGCGCCCCAGGGGTCGGTCGACGCTCTGACGGTCGGAGCCACCACACTGGTCCTCATGGCCGTCGCCCTCCTGGCCAGCGCGGTGCCGGCCCGGAGGGCGACGAAGGTGGATCCGGTCACCGCGCTCAGGGCGGAGTAGAGAGGAAAGCTGCCGGCCCGCCGCCATCGGAGCGGGCCGACCGCCACCGTCCCCTAGGGGACCAACTCCTCCCGCTTCTTGAGCAGGAACAGTCCTTCCTTGATCGACGACACCACGATCGTGCCGCTTTCGAAGAACGGATAATTGGTCCACGAGCCGGCAAAACCGGGAACGTTCTCGCCCCACGGCACCGTGTCGAAGTACCCCACCTCGACCGGATTCTCGCGGTCGCTGATGTCGATGACCCGGAGACCCGCTACGTAGTTCGACTGGTACATGTAGTCGCCGTGGACGTAGAGATTGTGGTCGCTGGCCAGCGTCTCCCCGGTGTACATCGTCGCCACGACAGGGTCATCCAGATCCTCGAGGTCCCACACGATGGTACGCGTCCCCTCGACCACCCCACTGATCTCGTCGCCCTCGTCGTTCATGTAGAAGTAGCGCTGCTCGGCGTCGAACCATCCCTGGTGGGCGTAGGAGACGTTGGGGTAGCCCACGGCCGCGACGGCCACCGGGTTGGCCCGGTCGGTCACGTCGGCGATCGACAACGCCGTGCCGTTGGAGCCGAGGCAGATGTGGCGTCCCTGATAATCGGGATCGGGCCCGCGGTAGGTGACGCACTGGGCGTCGTGCGACCCGCCGCCACCGTTGCCGGTGCGCGGGTCGTTGAAGCAGCCGGCGAACGTGGGGTTCAGTGGATCGGTCATGTCGATCATGTGGAGGGCCCCGCCGCAGGTCTCGCCACCGTCGGACGAACCCACCGCCACGGCCAGCTTGGCCTCCTCGTCGACGATCACGTTGTGCGACGAGGCGATGCCGTCGTAGTGCGCCGTCTCCGTGAACGTGGCCGGCGGGTTGCGCACGTCACGCAGCTGATGGAGGTCGAAGATCTGCATGCCGTGCTGACCCACGTTGTCGCCGACGACCAGGGCGTAGTGGTCATACGTCTTGACGTCACGCCAACCGTTGGGGGTGGAGCCCTCGTGGGCCGGCAGGGTACCGAGCAGCACCGGGTTGGTCGGATTGGTCACGTCGATGAACGACGTGCTGAACGTGTGACCGACGATGGCGTACTCGCGCCCGGTCTCGGGGTCGGTCCAGCCCCACAGGTCGTTGACGATGTCTCCCTGGTGACCTCCGACATCGGTGACCGGCAGGAATGCCAGCAGCTCGACGTTGTCACAACCGAAGTCGCCGGCCATTCCCTCGGCACAACGGGTCATCTCACCGGTCATGGCGGTGAGGTCGTTGCCGCTGTCGATCAGGTTGGCCGTCAGGTCCCAGTCGTCCTCCGCGTTGCGGGTGTAGACCAACATCCGCCCCGAGCCGAAGTCGCTCATGGGAGAGGTCCGCACACCCAGGTCGCCCCGCAGGAGAACCGTGCCGCCGAGGGCACTGAACCGCTGCATGCCCTCTTCCCACAACTCGGCGGCGTGGCCCCAGGTCGCCGACGCGTCGGCCCTGCGGTAGACGTTGACTCCACCGGAGCGGTTGTCGCCCGCGGCGGCGGTCCCGACCCACAGTTCGTTGCCGTCGAGCGCCAGACTCTGGCCGAAGCCGGCGCCGCGATTCCAGTTGATGGTCTCGTGGATGGTCGTGTCCGTCGGCGTCAGGGTCTGCGCCAACGACCAGCCCGTGGCGTCGTGGCGGTAGTGGTAGGCCCGCCCCGCTCCCTGCGACGGGCTCCCCGAGGCCCCGATGATGGCTTCGTGCTCCGCCAGGGCAATGGCCGCTCCAAACTGGTTCACGCTGTCGGGCGACATGATGACGGCGCGCTCGGCCCAGCCGTCCTGATCCTGGGAGAACACCAGGACCTTGCCGCCGCCACCGGCAGGCTCTCCCACCAGTGCCAGGGTACCGTTGAACGCGATGCTGCGGGGAAACCGGCCCACGTTCTCATGTGATGGCGCCAGGATGCCTGCGGAGACCAGGTTGCCGTCCCGGACCCGGAAGGCATGCACTTCCTTTCTTCCCGGAACTCCGATCAGGACCAGGTCCCCGGACACGGCCATCCGGTTGCCGGTGCTGTCGTCGGGTTGGGCATCGGACAACTGGAAAGCCGAGGCATAGGTGTAGACGCCATCGGACTTCCGGAACAGATAGATGGTACCACGTGCCGAATCGGCTCGTGGCGCTCCCACCAGAAGGAGGTCGCCGACCCGGCCCATCGAGCGGCCGAAGTCCTCGTCCATGTCGGCGCCGTCGGGCGCCACGGCATACAGCTCGCCCCATTCCCCATTA
>JBDHIK010000195.1:0-3683 GCA_039587475.1 Gemmatimonadota bacterium
CGCCGCCGCCAGGCCGTAGACCGCGGCCTTCGCGGCCCCGCCGCGGGCGCCCTCGGCCGACCCCCGGATGTAATCGATGGCTGGTCCCACCGCCTCGCGTCCCAGGACGATGACCAGGCCCAGCAACGCCAGGATTGCCAGGAGGATCCAGAGACGAGAGATTCGGTGGCCCGGGCCCGGGGGGCCGGTATCGAGCTTCATACCGTCAATTTGGAACGTTCAGGGAACAAAGCGTAAGGTGCGTGTTGCGTTCCCGTGACGGTGCCTGCGAAACCCACGATTCCACATTCCAGTAATGTCAGGAGGAGCTGTGTTCCACGTCTACGCATCCGAGGGCGGCATGTCGCGGCGCATCATCTTTACCTTCGTTCTGATTCTCCTCCTGGGCGCCACGTTTCGTGCGGTATCGGCGCAGTCTCTGGTGGTTCTCAACAAGAGCGCGGCGACGGCCACGATCGTGGACGTCCAGTCCGGTGAAACGGTCGCCACCATCCCGGTCGGCGTCGGTCCCCACGAGGCGGTCGTGTCCCGTGACGGCCGCTGGGCCGTGGCGGCCAACTACGGCCAGCGCAGCGGCGGCAACACGTTGAGTGTCATCGACGTCCCGGCTCGCCAGGTGGTCCGCACCATCGACCTGGGCCAGTACACCCGGCCGCACGGGCTGGCGTTCCTGCCCGGTGACAGCCTCGTGGCGGTGACGTCGGAGACCACCATGTCCGTGGTGCTGGTGCGCGTGGCGGACGGCGCCATCGTCAAGGACCTCTCCACCGGGGCCGAGGGGTCGCACATGCTGGCCCTGGTCGGCGACGGCGAGACCATCTACACCTCCAATCTGCGCGACGACACCGTCACCGAGATCGACGTGGCCACGGGCGACACGCGGCAGATGTTCGATACGCCACCCCAGCCAGAGGCCATCGGCGTGACGCCGTCCGGGTCCGAAGTCTGGGTCGGCAGCAACGGCGCCGGCACGTTCACGGTGATCGACGTGTCCAGCGGTGAGACCCGCGGTACCATAGAAGGATTCGGGTTTCCCTACCGGGTGCTGTTCACACCCGACGAGCGCCTGGTGATCTTGCCGGACTTCCGGGGTGACGAGACGCGCATCCTCGAGCGCGCCACGCTCCGGGAGCTGAAGCGCTTCTCGTTTCCCGGTGGCGGACCACAGGGTGTCACGCTGTCGGGCGACGGTACCATCCTCTATCAAGCCCTGGCCCGGGGTGGTCAGGTGGTAGCCATCGACCTCGAGACCCTCGAGGAAATCCGCCGCTACGACGTGGGGCCCACGCCGGACGGGGTGGGCTGGGCTCGCTGAGCCGTTGTGGAGCGTCCCTGGGAAACTCCGCCGACGGACGGGGCGTAGGGTTGGGACCCTGACTACCTGACGCCCGCCCACTCAACGCCCGGATCCGACACGTGGACGCATTCCTCCAGGACCTGAAGCATGCCGGCCGTGGTCTGCTGCGCACCCCCGGCTTCACGGCGGTGGCCATCGCTACGTTGGCACTCGGCATCGGCAGTAACACGGCCGTTTTCACGGTGGTGCGTGGGGTGTTGTTCAGCCCGCTGCCCTACGTCGAGGCCGACCGCCTGGTAAAGATCGGGGGCTTCATCCCCGGCGTGGCCAAGCCGGAACTCTCCGGCTCCCCGGCCGAACTCAATGATTACCGGGAACGGGCCCAGTCCTTCCAGGCCGTGACGGCGGTCTGGCCGCTCCACACCAACCTGGTGGGCGGCGATAAGCCCGTCCGTGTGGCCTTTGCCGGTGTTTCGCAGAACTTCTTCGACGTGCTCGGCGTGCGACCGGCCATGGGTCGCGTGTTCCGCTCGGACGAGATGAACCAGGGCGTGGGGACCAAGATCGTCATCAGCTGGGCGGCCTGGCAGCGGCATTTCGGCGGTGACGACGACATCATCGGCCGGGGCATCAACATCGACGGCGATCCCTTCGAGATCGTCGGCGTCATGCCGCGCGGTTTTCACCACCCGGGCCAACCGCTCGATGCGGAAGTGGAAATGTGGGGGACGTTCGACATCAACCCGGGCGGCCGCTGGTACTTCAGAAACTTCCGGCCCTTGCAGCTGTTTGCCCGTCTGAAACCAGGTGCCACGGCGGGAAGCGCCGGGGCCGAGCTGGCCAAGATCGCCGACGAGCTCCGGGCCGAGTATCCCCAGTCCTATCCCGAAGGGAGCGGCTGGCTCACGGGCGTGGAGCCGATGAAGACGGAGATCGTGGGCGACATGGAACAGGTGCTGCTGATCCTGTTCGGCGCCGTTGGCTTCGTTCTTCTCGTCGCGTGCACCAACGTTGCCGCGTTGCTCATCGCCCGAGGCGCCGCGCGGAGCCACCAGACGGCGGTCAAGATGGCGCTTGGCGGCAATCGCCGAGCCATCATGCGTTTTCAGTTGGCCGAAAGTCTGTTGCTGGCGCTGGCCGGTGGCGTGGTATCGGTGCTGGTGGCGCTCACCACGACAGGACTGTTGCGCAACTTTGCCGCCACGTACATGCCACGCGCGGAGCTGATCGAGTTCACGCTGCCGGTGTTGTTGTTCTCCTTGCTGGTCGCGGTTGGTGCCGGCCTGGTGTTCGGGATGGCGCCCGCCATCATGGCCTCCCTGACCAACCCTCTGGCGTCGTTGAACGAGGGGGCTCGGGGGTCGTCGAAGTCACACGGCTGGTTGCGGGACGGGCTGGTCATCGGCGAAGTCGCGGTGTCGGTGATCCTGGTCGTTGGATCCGGGTTGCTCATCCGGTCCTTCGACAAGTTGATGAACGTCGACATGGGCTTCGACCCCACGGACATCAAGGTAGCGCAGACCTACCTCCCGGTGCAGATCGACCCCAACGAGGGACCCTACCGCCAGTTCCCCAATCGGGTGCGCTTCTACGATGAAGTCGTGAGACGTCTGGAGGCGCTTCCCGAGGTCGCCAAGGCCGGCGGAGTCTCCGATCTCCCGCTCCGTTCGGTGAACGGTCTCCGCTTCGTGCTGGAAGGCGAGGAGTTGGAAGCCAACCTTCGGCCCAACGCGGAGTTCAGGGTGGTCACCGATGGCTACTTCGATGTGATGTCGATTCCGCTCATCAAGGGGAGAGGGTTCACCACGTTCGACGACAACGAGTCGGTCCAGGTGGCCATGGTCAACCAGGCGTGGGCCGACCGCCACGCGAACGGGCGCGACCCCATCGGCATGCGGTTCCGTTTGGGGAACGGCAATCAGGGAGCCTTGTGGGAGGTCGTGGGCGTCGTGGGCAACGTGAAGATGCAGTCCCTCGACCTCGGCGTCCGAGAGGCGATCTACCTCCACCACCTCCAGGCAGCGGGCAACAACATGACGTTCGTCTTCCAGACGACGGCCGAGCCCGGCCCGGTGCTGGAGAAGGCCCGCCAGATCGTGGCACAGGTGGATCCGGATCAGCCGGCCTTCGGCCTGGCCACGATGGACGGCGTGGTCGCCGCCTCGGTGGCTGAACGGCGCGTGCTCATGTGGATGGTGTCGCTCTTCGGGGTTCTGGCCCTGGTTCTGGCCGGTCTCGGCGTGTTCGGCGTCCTGTCGTTCCGCGTGCGTCAGCGCAACCGCGAAATCGGCATCCGCCTGGCTCTCGGGGCCACACCGGGGTCGGTGGTGCAGCTGGTGCTGCGGGACGGCTTCCGGCTCGGTGCCATTGGTGTCGGGGTAGGCGT
>JBDHIK010000196.1:0-3663 GCA_039587475.1 Gemmatimonadota bacterium
CCTTCACTCATCCCCGTCCACCGCTGAAACACGGCTGCCTCACCGCCTGCACCGAGCCCGGCTTGCATGTTGGTTGCCGTGCCGCGGGTAAGCATGACCGTGGGATGTTCCGTTGCCAGTGGCGCGCCGGTCAGGTCGAACACCTTCACATTACTGCTGAAGGAACCCCCGGCGTAGATCAGGGTGATACCATCCGAGCGCGTGTAGTCCCAGCCGGTTTCCAGCCCCCGCATGACCACCACCGGCTCGCCCGCCCGCGTTCCCCGTGTGGGGTCGATCGGCAAACGGATGATCTCCATCCGCTGGGTCCCGAAACCCGGGTAGTAGACGGCATCGCTCGCGGGGCTCCAGCCGAGCGGGATGGTCAGGACATCGGACAGGCCCTCGGCCAGGACGGTGTGTCCGGTGCCGTCGGTGGCAATCAACCCGGTAGAAAGCCCTTCACCGACAGCACTGTACGCCAGCCAGCGACCATCGGGCGACGGTCGCAGGATCCAGACGGTGCCGGCTTCGGTGACGTTGAGAACGAGCCCGTCACCCGCCAGAGAATCGCTGCTGGCCCACCGGAGCGTCCTCGGTGCCGTCCCCTGGTAGATCCACGTGTTACCATCCCCGTAGACCCTGATGAGATACTCTCCCGACGCGCCGAATCCACTGAAGCCTGAGAATCGGAGCGGCTCGAGGTCGACCTCTGTCCGTAACGGCCCACCGAGCCGCGGCACACTGGCGATGACGCTCGAGGTATCGCTCTCCAGCTCGAAGAACAGTCGCGAATCGTCGGGGCCCCAGTACGGCTCATTCATCGTGAGCCCCGGATCCTCGAGACGCACGAGCGTGTTGGACCCGCCGCCCGCCAGGTCCTGCACCATCAGCGTTCGGCCCCCGTCTACCCGGTAGGCGATGATGCGGCCGTCGCGCGAGAGGGCGGGCCACCCCTCGACATCGCCTCGGAACGTGACCTGCGTATCGATGGCAGGCGGTGCCTCGGCGTCAGAGGATCCCCGCAAGAGGAAGCCCGCCGCCGCGAGCAGGCCGGCGCCCACCACGGCCGCGGCGATGAGCGCTACGTTCCGGTGCCGATGTCCTGCGACAGCCAAGGGCCGGCTCTGCACCGGCGTGAGACCACCACTGGTCGTCGTCAGTCCTTCGAGGACCGGGAGCATCTCCTCGGTCGACTGCCAACGGTCGGCCGGCTTCTTGGCCAGGCAGCGCATCACCACCGCCTCCAACTCGTGCGGCACCTGGTCGCGGTGCTTGCTCACCGGCTCGGCTGCCTCCGTCACCTGCGCCGCCAGCACGCCCTGGGGAGTGGCCGCCGTGAACGGGGGGCGCCCAGCCAACAATTCGTAGGCCATGGCGCCGACGGCGTAGATGTCGGAGCGGTGGTCGACGTTCTGGTCGGCCGTGGCCTGCTCGGGCGACATGTAGGCCGGCGTCCCCAGCGCCACGCCCGCGGTCGTGATCTTGTCGCGCCCCGTGGCCTCGCTCACTGCCTTGGCCACGCCGAAGTCCATCACCATGGCGTGTCCGCCCGAGAGCATCACGTTGTCGGGTTTGATGTCCCGGTGAATGACGCCCTGCGAATGGGCGAAGGCCAGCGCGTCGACCACCTCGCGGATGATGCGCACGCTCTGTCCCACGGGCAGTTCGCCTTCCTTCTCGAGCCGTTCCCGCAGGGTATCGCCCTTGATGTAGGGCATGACGTAATAGAGGAAGCCGTCGGCCTCGCCCGAGTCGTGCAGTGGCAGGATGTGGGGGTGGGTCAGGTTGGCGGCGATCCTGATCTCGCGCAGGAAGCGCTCACCGCCCAGTGCTGCGGCCAGGTCGGGGCGCAACACCTTGACGGCTACCTTGCGCTGGTGGCGCACGTCGTCGGCCAGGTAGACGGTGGCCATGCCTCCGCTACCGAGTTCACGGTCGATTTCGTAGCGGCCCGCGAGTGCGGTCCTCAGGTCCTCAAGACGCTCCGACATGCGGTGCAATATGGAGGCCCGAAGCACGTGGTGCTACAATGGACATCCAGGC
Source organism: Gemmatimonadota bacterium (assembly GCA_039587475.1). Classification (GTDB taxonomy): domain Bacteria; phylum Gemmatimonadota; class Gemmatimonadetes; order Gemmatimonadales; family GWC2-71-9; genus N074bin45. The sequence goes on from JBDHIK010000196.1 coordinate 2,026, forward strand.
AGCAATCGGCGACGGCCTCCCCTGGGCGGGCCAGATGGTCGACGGGCGGCGAGGTGGCCGGGGTCGAACGCCCCATCGGCACGATGGAATCCACCCGTGGGGTAAGCCTCGGATGGCCGACTCGTGACCCCTGCCCTCGGTACCTCAGGGAAGGACCTCGCCGGTGCCGACCTGGGCCGCGTCGTCGTTTTCCGCCGAGGCGGCCAGGGCCCCATGCCAGGAATCCACATGGTAGTGCACTACCGTGGGTTCCTTCTCCAACAGGTAGGGGTCATCCTCGGGATAGTAGACCGCCCGTTCCGGGTCGTCTCCCGCGAAGTTCCTGATGGCGTCCCACGATTGCCACAGGGTGATCAGGGTGAAGTGGGTGACGCCGTCCTCGGTGTTGCGCAGCAGATGGGCCGCCGCGTTGCCGGGCGCGCGCCGGATGTCGCGGATGCCGGTGTCGATGACGACCTGGCGGTAGGCCTTCTCGTGCTCGGCCGCTACCCGACCGTGCCATTTCCGTGCGATCATGTCATGCCTCCTTCGAGTTGGGGGATGGCGCCCGAGTCGCACCGCTCAGCGCGGGTGCGTTTCCGGGCCTGACGCCGTCCCTGATCGGTCACCATGAGTGCCACTCCGGCCAGCACCACCGCCGCAGCGGCCACCATGCCGGCGGTCATCGGCTCGCCGCGGAGCCACACACCCACGCCCAGGGCGATGACCGGGCAGACGTATCCCTCGGTCGCCACCGCCGCCGCCGACGTTCTGTCCAACAGCCAGAGATAGATGGGGAACACCAGCGAGCCGAACACCACCAGATAACCGAAGCCCAGGAGGGCAGGGACGGTGACCCGGGCCAGGTCGACACGCGCCGCCTCACCGCCCAGCGTCCCCAGCAGCACCATGACGGCGCCGCCGACGAGCATCTGGAGTCCGGAGCCATAGAGCCGCTTGCCCGGCTGCTCCACCCGGGGCGAGACCACCGTGGCCGTGGTCCAGGCCAGCACCGCCAGCGTGACCACGGCGGCTCCGAGCGGATCGAGCGCCGGGCCGCCTGACGATGGCAGCAGCAGCGCCGCGGCCCCGGCGAACCCCAGCACGGTGCCGACCAGGCCGGTCGGGGACATGCGCTGGCGCCTGGGTTCAGCCCCGGCCCCGGCCCGCTGGAACAGCACCAGCCAGAGCGGGAACGTGGCCCAGAGCAGGGCCGTCATCCCAGACGACAGGCGCTGCTCGGCCCAGGTCACCAGGCCGTTGGCGATGGTGATCATCAGGAGACCCATGAGAGCGGTGCCGCGCCACTGGGCCGCCGTGAGCCGGACCCGCTGGCGGCGCGGCGTGACCACGACGAACAGGGCCCCGGCGATGAGGAACCGGACCCCGGCCATGAGGAACGGCGGGAAGGCATCGAGTCCGTAGCGGATGGCCAGGAAGGTGGTGCCCCAGATGAGGTACATGGCCGCGAAGCCGGCTAGGACGGGCAGTGAAGCTCTGGCAAGCACTTGGGGCTCCTGGAATGGAGGAAACCAGTTAAGTCGTGTTTACTGGTTATATTGTAAATGGGGGTTAGGTAACTGTCAATGGTGGAAATGGGGGTTATATTGGGTGGGTGAGTAGTGAGTAGTGAGAAGTGAGAAGTGAGAAGTGAGAAGT
>JBDHIK010000197.1:0-3639 GCA_039587475.1 Gemmatimonadota bacterium
ACGGCCCCGAGGGCGCACCCGGCCCGGATCCGTCGAAGCATGACTGACATGGTGGCCTCCTGTGGTTTCGCGATGAATGCTCAGGACCCGCGGCCCAGCACCCGGGTCTACCCGGAGAGCGACACCGGGACGCCGATCACCTCAGGCGATGGACCGGACCAGGGCGCCGCAGGAGCGGACCGACGTTACGGCCCCCGGGTCACGGAGAAGACGTGGAGGCCGGTGCTGATGTCACTGAGGTAGACCAGGCCCGATGGCGCAAACGGGTAGACGCCGAAGGCGCCATGCCAGCCCTCGCCGTCGCGTGCCGAGGTGTCGAAGTCGAACGCCAGCGATGGGGCGGCAGGATCGGCCAGATCGTAGACCCGGAACCCGGCCCCATAATAGGACATGTAGGCGGTCTGCCCCACGATGATGACGTTGTGGACCGTGGCCTGGGGATGACCGATGGAAGAGACCAGGATCGGGTCGTCCACCTGGGCGATATCCCAGATGGTGACGTCGGCGTTGGTGCCCTTGGAGAACTCGTCGGTGACGTAGAGGTAGTTCCCGTCGCTCGAGGGCCAGCCGTTGTGATGGTAGCCGATGGTCGGGAGCGACACCCGGCTCAGCAGCTGCGGCGCGGCGCGCTGGCTGACGTCGAAAATCCTGGTCCCGTCGCCATGGAAATCGTAGAGCCGGTCGCCCACCACCGTGGCGTCGTGGCCCGAACCGCTGCCGTCCTCCCACAACAGGCTCGGGTGCAGCGGGTCGGCATTGAGATCGAGAATCCGCAGCCCGGGCGCCTCGAGGTACATGTAGCCGCGGTCGTCGATGGTCAGGTTGTGCGACGACGGGAAGGCGCCCACCACCCGCGGCGCGGTCGGGTCGCTCAGATCGACGATGCGCGCCAGATTGGCGCCGCCATCGCCCCCACCGGTCACGCTGTAGAGGTACTGGCCCCTGACCTTGAAATCGAAGGACGGGACCGGAAGCAACGACGCCACCGACGGAGCGGTCGGATCGGTCACGTCGATGATGTAGATCAATTCGCGGTCCAGCGCGCCGATGATGGCGTATTCCCGACCGCGGGCCCGGTCGCTGTAGCCCCAGACGTCCGAGTAGCTGACCTGTCCGGCCCCGGGATCGATCTGGCTCAGGTGGGACCCCTGTAGGGCCCCCTGCCCCGTTCCGGAACCGTCGGGACCGGTGGGCTCGTCGCCGCAACCGATGGCGGCACCGAGGAGGACGACGAGGAGCGCCCGGCCGGCCATCGATGCCTGGCGCCGGTGCTGGAGCATGTAACGGTGGTCATGATCAGAGGGCACGGCGACTCCCATCATAGTGAGCACGAGACTGAGAAATCGGAGAACGTTTCCCCTTGAGACAAGGGCGCAGCCGTTCCGCTTCCCTGGGGATCACCTCGGATGACGAATTCAGGGAGCGGAACCACACGTGGCCCGCCAATCTGGACGCCGCCCGTGTGGAGCCGCGCCCCGGCCCCGATCCGTCAGGGACCCGCCGTGGGGTCCCTCGAAAAGACCACACCCCGGGTGCGACCGTTCGATACCAGGAACCCGCCGACCGTCCCGTCGTCCCCCCGGGTGAACTCCACTTCGCCCAGGAAGAAGGCCCCGCCGGTGAACACGTCCTCGGCCTTGGGAGTCAGCGCCACGTCGTCGGCGAAGCGTCGGCTCTGCACCATCAGTGTCGTGTCCTCGACCACGATGGTGTAGAACGTCTCCAGTTCGGCGCTGAAATAGCGACCCCGGTAGGCCTGCAACTCTTCGGCGCTGGGCGCCCACGGGGGCAGCCGATTGAGCGTGATGGACTGGCCCCCCTGTTCGTGGGTGGCGCTCTCAACCGGCTCGCTTCCGTTGGCGTGAAACGTCACGGTGGCCACCACACCCTGGTAGTCGAACGTCGAGTCGGACCGGGCGATGAGATCGATTTCGGGCTGGCCGGTGGCCTGGGCCCAGAAGCGGTCGCCGTCTCGCGTGTAGGTGATCAGGAGCCCGATGCCCTCGAACTCGTAACGGCCCACGTAGCGGTCGATCACCTCCGGTGCCACGGTGACGGCGGCACCCTCGTCCGGCGCCTCGGCATCCTCGTCCCCGGATTGGTAGTCGGCAAAGAAGGCGTCGACCGTGGCGCCCGGAATGCGGCCATTGAAGCTGGCGTCGTTGCTGAGCACGGCCACGCCGGCATCGATGTCAGGGAAGTACATGAGTCGGGCCCGATGGGCGATGTCGGCACCACCGTGGCTGACCATGGCCATGCCCTGGCGCTCGCCGATTCCCAGACCCAGCGCGTAGGATCCCGTGTCCCCGGAGGCGAGCACGGGCCGTTCGACCATCCGAGCCATCACCGCCGAGTCACCGACCGTGGGATCACCGAAGTTGCCCAGCCATCTGGCCAGGTCGCCCACGGTCGTGTAGATGCCACCGGCGCCGTAGGAGGCAGCCAGGTCGCGGGCCTCCCGGAAGGGGCCGTCCTCGGTCCGGACGTAGCCTTGCGCGCTGTTGGGGATGACCTCCCCCTGGTACGACTTGATGACGGTGCGCTCCATACCCAACGGCCCGAAGACGTTGGCCAACATCCACTCGGGGAACGCCTGGCCCGTCACCCGCTCCACGATGGTCGCGACCAGGATGTAGCCGGTGTTGTTGTAGTTGAACTCCGACCCGGGCGCGGTCTGCAGGGCGTCCTGACGCTGCACGATGCGGATGGCTTCGTCGCGCTCCAGGGCGTCCTCGCCCCGCCAGCCGGCCATGGGCACGGTGTTGTACAACTCGCGGTAGCCGCCGGTGTGGTTCAGCAGATTCCTGATGGTGACCGGCTGGTCGAACGGGGGCAGTTCGGGGAGGTAGTCCCGGACGTCGTCGTCGAGGGACAGCTCACCACGGCTCTCCAGCAGCGCCAGCCCGAAGGCGGTGAACTGCTTGGAGACCGAGCCGATGTTGGTCCGCGTCTCCACGGTGAACGGGATGCCATGCGTCAGATTGGCCATGCCGAACGCCTCGGCAAAGGCCACGCGGCCGTCCCGGATGACCGCCACGACGCCACCGGGCGTCCCGGTGCCGCTGAACGGCGCCATGAGCTGGCGCACCCGGTCCTCGGGATCGGTGGCCACGGGCTCGACGCGCTGGAGCAGCAGCACGAAGTCGCCGGATTGTTCGGACACCGGGGTGACGACCAGGCGGTGCAGCCCGGCGGCCTCGGTGTCGAACTGGAAGCGTTCCGGGCCGCGGTCGGAGGCATCGCGCCAGAATCCGACGCGTTCTCCCTCCGGGTCGAACAGGGCGAGGACCACGTCGACGGTCTGTTGATCGGCGGTGCCGTACACGAAGGTCGCCGAGTCGAGCTCGATGGCGTAGCTGAGGGTGTCGGCCGGGCCGAGGGTGCCGGACACCGGGACACCGCGTTCGACCGCGACATCCTGGGCCAGCGCCGCAGGCGCGACGATCAGAGAGAGGACGGCGACCAGCCGGCGGAGTCGATTCATAGAAGTTCACACCAGGACAGAGGGGGACGGCACGCGAGTGTGAACCTGAACGGGCCACACGCGCCGGATCACGACCATGCACACGGAGTGTCGTAGGGTGCCACCGGTGCCGGGACGGGTCAAGGCAGGCGCCGACCGGCGCGACCCGGCCAGGA
>JBDHIK010000198.1:0-3638 GCA_039587475.1 Gemmatimonadota bacterium
GAGCAGACTTCCTGATACGTGGGGTTGGGGGTCGGGCCGGCGATGTACCCGACGGCGGTGGTGTAGACACCGTCCATCTGCCAGAACTGCTTCTCGGCGCCCCAGAAGCAGCCCATGGCAAACAGCGCTGTTTCCAGGTGCTCCGGGAACGGAGGTGACAGCGGCGTGCCGAGCACGAAGTGCTGCTCCGGGACCTTCATCGGGGTGGCACGCCCGGGAAGGGCTTCGGACTGGGGGGACACGGAGTTGGTAGGCATGGAGCGGCCGCCGGCAAGGGTTCGCCCCAAAGATGACCGGGTGAGGGGTGAGGTTCCAGTCTCCACCCGGCAGGTGCCGGCGCCGCCCTGAAAGGGCGGTTCGCTACTCCTCCTTCAGGACGATCACCGGATCCACTTTGGTGGCTCGGCGCGCCGGAAGCCACGCGGCCACGAGGGCCACGGCCACGAGGAACAGCGGCACGGCCGTAAAGGTGACGGGCTCGATGGGATCCACCTGGAACAGCAGGCTGGACATGAGCCTGGTCAGTCCGAAGGCGGCGCCCAGACCGATGCCGACGCCGATGAGGGTGATGCCCAGACCCTGGCCCGCCACCATGCGGGCCACGTCTGACCCGCGGGCACCGAGCGCCATACGAATCCCGATGTCGCGAAGCCGCTGCACCACCGACATGGACATGACGCCGAAGATGCCGATGGCTGCCATCACCAGGGCCAGGGCGCTGAAGACACCCAACAGGCTGCTGACGATCGCCGATCCTGCCATCGCCTCCTGCACGTACCCCTCGGCGGTGTTGATGTCGCGCAGCGGCACGTCGCCGTCCAGGGCCAGGACTTCTCGGCGGACGGCGCTGCTGATGGCCAGCGGATCGCCGGCGGTCTTGATCAGGAGCGTCATGCCCCGGGTCCAACTCTGGCCGCTCTGATGCATCGGGATGTAGAGCTGAATCCGCGAGGGGCTCTCCAGTTCATAGTGACGGACGTTCTTGGTCACGCCCACCACGGTGCGATACAGTCGAGGCGCGTTGGGGCCGTCCGCGGCGTCGGGGACGGTCTCGAAGGTGACCCGCTTGCCGATGGGATCCTCGCCGGGCCAGAACTTGTCGGCCATGGACTCGTCGATGATGGCTACCAGGGGGCCGCCCTCCCGATCCGCCTCCGTGAACGTGCGGCCCCGGAGGAGTGGAATGCCCAGCACCGCGAAGTGATCCGGGGAGATCATGTGGAACAGGACCGAGTTGCGGGTTTCCGGCGTGGCCGGGATCTCCTCGGGCCAGATGCTGCGCTCCCAGGAGTTGTTCTGGAGCGGGACCAGGTTGGAGAAGGCGTAGGACTCCACCTGGGGCATGGCGGCGATGCGCTGACCCAGCCGGTCGTAGAACCCCCAGACGGCTTCCTTGTCCTGGTACTTGAAACGGGGCAGGGGGATCGAGGCGGTGAATACGTTGGCGCCGTCATAGCCCTTGTCGACCGATTGAAGCTGGCCGAGGCTCTGGATCATGAGTCCGGCGCCAACCAGGAGGACGAGCGACAGGGCCACTTCGCTTATCACCAGGGCCGAGCGCAGCCGGTGCCTGCCCTTGCCGCCGGTCCCATGGCCTCCCTCCTTGAGTTCGACCGTGAGTTCGGGCTTGGCGACCCGGAGAGCCGGCGCGAGGCCGAACAGGATGCCGGCCGCCACGGTGACCGCCAGCGTGAACAGGAGCACGGTGGGGTCGAGTCCGATGTTGCCGACGGTCACGGACGGAAGGCTGTCGCTCACGGCCGGGACCAGGGCCTTGAGCCCGAGCCATCCGAGCGCGACGCCGGTGATGCCGCCGAGACCCGCCAGGACCAGGCTTTCGGTCAGCAGCTGGCGGACCATTCTCATCTGGCCGGCCCCGAGGGCGGTCCGGACCGCGATTTCGCGGCGGCGACCCTCACCGCGTGCCAGCAGCAGGCTGGCCACGTTGGCGCAGGCAATCAGGAGGACGAAGGCCACGGCCCCCATGAGCACCCAGATCTGGGCACTGACATCCCCGGTATACACCTCGGTCAGGGGTACCAGCTCGACGCGAGCCTGTTGCTGGCCCTCGCGCTCCTCGATCTCACGATGGACCCGGTCCATGTCGGCCTGCGCCATCCCGAGTGTGACCCCGGCCTTGAGTCGGCCTATGGCCCAGCTCCCCTGGGAGCAACCTCGCGCGTCCCAGCACATGGTCTCGTGGTAGAAGCCCATGGGCAGGAATATCTCGGTGCCGGCCGAAGGGAAGACGAAGCGCTGGGGCATGACCCCGACGATGGTGAAGACCTGGCCGTCGAGCGTCAGCGTGGTCCCCAGGGGGTTCGGGGCGCCACCGAGGCGGCGCTGCCAGAATCCATGGGTCACGACCGCGACCGGCTCGGCGTCCTCCCAGGTATTCTCGGATGCGATCCAGCGGCCCATCTCTGGCTGCACGCCGAGCATCTCGAAGAAATCTCCCAGGACCCAGCGGGTGTCGACGAGTTCGGGCCGGTCGCCACCGGTCAGGGTGCGGGAGACGCTGCGGTTGGCTCCGAACGCCTCGAACGACCGATTCATCTCCCGCCAGTCCCGGAAGTTGGGGATCGACAAGGAGATACGGAAATTGGTCACGGGGGCCAGGACCCGCGGCATCACCAGCCGCGAGGGTTCGTGAACCGGGAGCGGAGTCAGCAGGACCGCATCGACGATGGAGAAGATGGCCGTGTTGGCGCCGATGCCCAGGGCGATCGTGGCGACGGCGATAACGGCGAATTTTGGGCGTTTGAAGATGCTTCGGGTGGCGTAGCGGACGTCCTGCCAGTACGAGCCCATGAGGTCTCCCGGACCAGGGTGGTATCGGTATTGGATCGCGCCCGCAGCCCGATGGTTGCAACCGGGTTAGATTCCCCGGCTCGTCAGTCAATCGGACACCTTCAGATTCGGGATACTCAGCGATGAAACACGGTACGGCACTCACCGCCGCTCTGGTCCTCGCGTCGGCCGCGTGCAGCGGAGCCGGCATGGGCGGCGGCAGCCTGGAGACCTTTTCGGACAGCGCCAGCTACGCGGTTGGCCAGGGACTTGGCTTCACCATCCAGGACCGAATGGTGCCGGTCGACGTGGACATGGTCGTGCTGGGGCTCCGGGAGGCGATCTCCGGGAATGCCCAGCTGGCGCGGGAGGACATCGGGATGTTGATGCAGCGCCTGTCACAGGCGGGGATGGAGCAGCACAATGACGACATGAGTGTCCAGAACCGGGAAGAGGGTGAAGCCTACCTGGCCGAGAACGCCGCCCGGGAGGGGGTTCAGGTCACCGAGAGCGGGCTGCAGTACGAAGTGCTGGAGGAAGGATCCGGACCCAGGCCCGCGGCGACCGACCGGGTCCAGGTCCACTACGTCGGAACGCGTATCGACGGCACCGTGTTCGATAGTTCACGCGAGCGCGGCACTCCGGCCACGTTCTCCCTCAACGGGGTTATCGCCGGCTGGACCGAAGGCGTCCAGCTCATGCCGGTGGGAAGCATCTATCGCTTCGTGATTCCGGCGGATCTGGCGTACGGGGCGGCCGGCAGCGGCCCCACGATCGGGCCCAACGCCACGCTCGTCTTCGAGGTCGAACTGCTGGGGATCGAGTAGGGAAGCAGGCGCAGGAAGATG
>JBDHIK010000056.1:0-17793 GCA_039587475.1 Gemmatimonadota bacterium
AATGTCGAACGCCCCGGGCCAGGTCCGGCCCTGGTTTCGGTTATGCAAGATATTGTCAGTGATAGTGTTACGGGTTAAGACCTCATGGCATGTTCCTTCCCATAGGGAGCGTGACCCTCGTGACTCTCATGGAAAGCACAACCATGGCCTTTCCAGCCAGGCGGGAACAACCAGATGGCGTCGCCGGCAAGAAGCCTCGGCGGGATCAACGGCCGCTCCGCGACCTCACCCCGCTGCCGGTTCCGGGTCCGGCGCGGGAACGGCAGCTCCTCGAGGGCACGCTGGCCGGCCGCTTCAAGATCCGGCGGCTCATCGGCCGCGGTGGCATGAGTTCGGTCTATCTCGCCTGGGACCACGCTCTGGAGCGGAAGGTCGCCATCAAGGTGTTGGCCCCCGAGTTCGAAACCGAAGTGGAAGACCGGGAGCGCTTCCGACGTGAAGCGCGCATCGCCGCGGACCTGTTCCATCCGAACATCGTACCGGTCTACGCCTCGGAGCAGCGTAACGGCCTGACCTTCGTGGTCATGCACTACGTGGCGGGTCCGTCGCTCGCCGCCCGGCTCGAAAGCGCCGGCGCCCTGACCGTGCAGGAGTCGGTCGAGATCCTGGTGGGCCTGTCCCGGGCCCTCGATGCCGTGCACCGGATCGGGGTGGTCCACCGCGATATCAAGCCCGACAACGTGCTGCTGGACGAGATTTCTGGTCGGCCCTTGCTGACGGATTTCGGCGTGGCGACGGTCTCGACCTCCGAACACTCGCGATCCGAGGTGGCCAAGGCTCTCGGGACGCCCCACTACATGTCGCCCGAGCAAGCCCTCGGCGAGCAGGCGGCAGACGGCCGCAGTGACCTGTATTCCCTGGGCGTCATGGGGTTCCGCATGCTGGCCGGACGGCTCCCCTTCAAGGGTGGATCGGCCCAGAGCGTCGTGGCACAGCACGTGGCGCTGGAGCCCCCTCCAGTACGCCACTATGCGCCCCATGTCCCCGAGGGGGTGGCGCGGGTTCTCGAGCGCTGCCTGGCCAAGAATCCGGCCAAGCGGTGGCAGGACGCTACCCAGTTCAGGACCGCCCTCCTCAAGGCGGCCCAGTCGAGTGGGTCTCGCTGGCATCCCCGAGCCCTGCTGCAGCACCTCCGGAAGCGCTAGATGTCCGGCGGCCTCCCGGCCGCCGGTTGCTTTTCACCCCCCCCACGGCCCTGGCGAAACCCTTGACTTGGCGGGCTCGTCCGTATACCTAGATCATTGATGGATTGTTGACCTAGGAGTAGGGAGCGCGTATGTCGATGACGTTGGGTGTCGTGCTGCTGGCCGCCCTCCAGGCGCCGGCCCAGTTTGCCGTCGTCTCAGAGGGCGACACGACATGGGTTCCCGCTGGTGAGGCTGTCGAGGTGACGCAGGGGGCCGACGTCAGGCTCGTTCCTCAATCGTTCGACAGCACGGGTGCGCCGGTCGCCGTCAAGGCGGCATGGTGGCATTCGGGGGAGAACGAATTCTTCTTTCTCGACACGGATGGAACGTTCGAGGCCCTGCTACCGGGCGAGGACCGTGTCATGTTCCACTGGACCCCGGCAGACGGGAAGCACAGCGAAGGTACCGCGATGGTGTGGGTGGTCATCCGGGTGGTTGCCGAGTCGGAAAGCGGCTAGCGGCTCGACGGCGACGAAAGTGGGTTGACCTCTGGTGGCCGATGCCCGGCCCCCAGGTACTCGAGGAGATTGTCACATGGCCGGCAGCGATCTGTACATGGGTACGCTCGACACCCTGATTCTCAAGGCGGTGAGCTGGGGCCCGCTCCACGGCTACGCCATTGGCCGCTGGATCCGGCAGAACACGGACGGCGTCCTCCAGGTGAAGGAGGGGGCGTTATACCCGGCGCTGCATCGCCTCGAGAAGAAGGGCTGGCTCGACGAGCATTGGGGCACGACGAATACCGGGCGGGAGGCGAAGTACTACACGCTCACCCTCGGTGGCCGGGAACGCCTCACCTCGGAGATTCTGCGCTGGACCGAGTACACGTCGGCCGTGTCGGCGGCGCTCAACACGGCCACGGCCCCCGTCAAAGGCTGATGACGACCGCATGAAACGCCGGTTCCATCTGAGCCTCGGCGGCCTGGGGCTGCGTCGCGATGTCGACAGGGAGCTGGAGTTCTACCTCGACATGCGGACCCAGGAACTGATTGACCAGGGGACGCCCCCCGCCATGGCGCGACGGGCCGCCGAGGAAGCCTTCGGGAACCGCCGTGCGGTCGCGGCCCGGTGCCGCGCCATTCGTCGCAGCCGGTTCCGGTGGGACATGCTCCGCGGTCTGGGCCAGGACGTGCGATTTGCGTTGCGGGGTCTTCGGCGAAGCCCGGGATTCGCCGGCGTCATCATCGTGACCCTGGCGCTCGGCATCGGCGCCAACACCGCAATCTTCAGCCTCATCAACGGGGTGCTCCTCCAACCACTGCCGTACGCCCGGGGGGGTGACCTGGTGCGCCTGCATCAACCGAGCACCGCGGCCGGCGGCACCAACGTCAACTTCTCTCCGCAGGAAGTGGCCGACTACGCCGATCAGAGTCGAGCGCTCAGCGCGGTGGTGGAATACCACTCGATGCCGTTCATCCTTCTGGGGCTGGACGAACCGCAGCGCGTGCAGACCGGCGTGGTGTCCGCCGGGTTCTTCGATCTGCTCGGGGTGGAGCCCGTGCTGGGCCGCACGTTTCTCCCCGGCGAGGACCAGCCCGGCGCCGAGCCGGTCCTGGTGCTGAGTCACCACACCTGGCTGGAGGTCTTCGGCGCCGATGGGGAGGTCATCGGTCGCAAGGTGGAGATGAACGACCGGATGCACGTCGTGGTCGGTGTGCTGCCGGAGATTCCTCACCACCCGGATCGGAATGACGTGTACATGCCGGTGGCGGCGTGCCCGTTCCGCTCCAGTGCCTCGTGGGACGACAACCGTGGCGCCCGTGGCCTGACCGTGTTCGGGCGGATCGACGCCGGCCATTCCCTGGAACAGGTCCGGGCCGACCTGGCCACGGTGGCGGGCCGCATGCATGAGCAATTCACCGAGCATTACGCCGACCGGTTGGGGCTCACCACGACGGCCGTGCCACTGCGCGACGAACTGGTGCAGCGCGCCAGGCCCAGTCTCTACGTCCTGCTGGGCGCCGCCGGGTTCCTTCTGCTGATCGTGTGTGCCAACGTGGCCAACCTGACGCTGGCCCGCCTGGTCACCAGGGAACGGGAGCTGGCCATTCGGGCGACACTCGGTGCCGGCCGGGGCAGGCTGTTCCGCCAGCTCCTGACCGAGAGCCTGGTGCTGGCGCTGGTGGGTGGAGGCGTGGGCCTGGCCCTGGCCTATGGCGGGCTCGACCTGCTGGTGGCGTTCGTGGAACGCCTGACGGCCCGCGCAGCCGAGGTTCGTATCGACCGTATGGTGCTTGGCTTCACCCTGGCGCTGTCTCTGGGCACCGCGCTGGCGATCAGTCTGTTGCCGGCGCTCCCCGCCAGGGTCTCTCTGGCGAACGAGTTGCGCGAAGGTGGCGGCGGGGCCATCGCGGGAGGGCGCCATCGGCTCCGGAGCATGCTCATCGTATCGCAAGTGGCGGTGTCGTTCGTGTTGCTGGTCGGGGCCGGCCTCATGCTCCGGACCTTCGTGAACCTGATTCGCGTCGACCCCGGCTTCGATGCCGAGCAGGTCATGACCGCGCGCCTCGATCTCGACTGGCACGAGTATCGTGACCCTGAGTCACGCAACGGCTTCGCGGCGACCCTGGAAGAAGAACTTCGGGCCGCGCCCGGGATCCAGTCGGTGGCCTTCACCTCGTCCCTGCCGCTCAACGCCCAGCCCTGGCGCCAGTTCGCCCTCTCCATCGAAGGCGCCGAGGATCCCGAGGGACTGGTGGACCTCCAGGTGGACCTGCGTGTGGTCAGTCAGGACTATTTCGATCTTCTCGAGATCCCCATCATGCGCGGCCGCCCGTTCCAGAAACACGACGGGAGGGAGGCACGGATAGCCGTCGTCAACGCTCTGATGGCCGAGCGGTTCCTGGGCGGGGTGAAGGGTGCATCCGGAAAGCGCATTCGGATCGGCGGGGCCGCTCGCGACTGGCTCACCATCGTGGGGGTGGTCGACAACGTGCGGCACGACGGGTTGGGCGCGAGTATCCACCCGGCCGTGTACGTGCCACAGCAGGCGATGGGGATGCGGGATATGCGCGTCCTGGTCAGGAGCACCCTGGACGAGGCGAACACCGCAGCGTTGCTGCGGCGGACGGTGGCAGGCCTGGACGGCACCCAGCCGCTGTCCGATATCCGCTCCATGACCACCATCCGCCGGGAGTCGCTGGCCTCGCCCCGGGCCACGACGCTGCTGATCGGTGGGTTCGCGCTGCTGGCGCTGGTCGTGACCGCGGCCGGAATCGGCGGCGTCATTGCCTACACGGTCAATCAGCGGACCAGGGAGATCGGCATCCGGATGGCGCTCGGCGCCGACCGCGAATCGGTTCTGCTCATGGTCCTGCGCCGCGGGCTGCGCGAGGCCGGCTACGGGCTTCTGCTCGGTCTGGCGGGAGCCATCATCCTGACCAGGGTGCTGGAGGGAATGCTCGCCGGGTCGGGCCTGCTGTTTGGGGTCGGTGCTACTGATATCGTGACTTTCGTCGCGGTCTCCTGTGTTCTTCTCGGCGTCGCGATCGCCGCCTGTGTCGGGCCGGCCCGCCGCGCGACCTCCATCGATCCGCTCCACGCTCTCCGGTCCGAGTAGCCGCCGCGCTTGACGCGACCCCTTTGGGGCTCGACAATTGAGGCATGACCGTGACGCGCCCCGGCCCCCATCCTGCCGGTTCCGCCTCGTTCCACCCAGCCAACGTGCGGATGCGAACCCTCCTCTGGGGGGTCCTGCTGTTGGCTTCCGGGTGCGAAACCGGGGAAACCGGCGACCTCGACGCTCTCCGGTCGTTGGGGCACCTGCGTATCCTCATCCCGCAACTGGAGAGCGGCCACCTCCCGCGGCAGGTGGATCTCCTGGACCAGGAGCGTGAGCTGGCGGACTCGCTGGCACGCACGTTGGGCCTGAAGCCCGTCTGGGTCGTGGTAGAGAAGCGAAGCGATCTGATCGAGCAGCTCGTCCGCGGCCGCGGCGACCTCATCGCCGCGAATCTCACCGTGACGGACGAACGGGCCGGTCAGATTGCCTTCAGCCGCCCGCTCACCATGGCGCGCGAACAGGTGGTGAGCCGGGTCGAGGCCGGACCGTTGCGAAGCGCGTACGATCTCGAAGGGCGGACGGTGGTCGTTCGTCGGTCCAGCTCGTTCTGGGGGACGATCGAACGCCTCCAGGAGGCGCACCCGGACATTCGGCTGGTCGCGGCTCCGGAGAACGTCGACACGGAGGAGATTCTGTACCGGGTCGCCACCGGAGCGTACGACGTCACGGTGGCGGACGACAATCTGGTGACCACGGCTCTGGCCTACATGCCAGGACTCATGGTGGGATTCTCGCTGACCGAGGCGCGACCGGTCGCCTGGGGTGTCCGCCCGGGCGCCCCGGAATTGCTCGCGGCGGTCGACACCTTTCTGGCGGATGCCAACATCACCTTCCGGGAGGCGGACTATACCGGCGACCTCCCTGAACTGCTCGACCGGGGAGTGCTCCGGGTCCTGACCCGCAACAACGCGGCCTCCTATTTCGTCTGGCGCGGAGATCTCGTCGGTTTCGAGTACGACCTCACCAACGCCTTTGCCGCGCGACTGGGCCTCAACGCCGAAATGGTCGTCCCGCCCACCCAGGCAGCCCTCCTCACCTGGCTTCGGCAAGGGAAGGGCGATGTGGTGGCCGCCGCTCTCACGCCGTCGACCCGGCGCGAGGGCCGTGGTATCGTGTTCTCGCAGCCCTACAACTGGGTCCATCAGATGGTGGTCGGGAGAGCGGCGGATTCGCTCCTGACGGAGCCGGCCCAGCTTGCCGGTCGCTCGGTGGTGGTTCGCCAGGGAAGTTCCTATTGGGCGACCCTCACGGCGCTCAAGGCGAGCGGGGTTGCCTTCGACCTGGTGGAAGCTCCCCCGCAGATGGAGACGGAAGAGATCATCGGCCTGGTGGGGGACGGCACCTACGATCTGACGGTCGCCGACAGCCATATCCTGGACATCGAGCTCACCTGGCGGGACGACGTGCGTGGCCTGTTCCCCGTCAGCGACTCCATGCCGCACGCCTGGGCCGTGCGGGAGGAGGATACCCAGCTGCTCGAAGCGATCAACGGCTTCCTGGCGCGGGAACACCGGAGTCTGTTCTACAACCTCACCTACCGAAAGTACTTCGGGAACGAGGGGCGTATCGCGGCCCAGGCTACGGAGCGCCCGTCACGCACCGGCGTGTTATCGCCATACGACAGCCTCATCAAACACTACTCGGATACCTATGCATTCGACTGGCGCCTGATTGCGGCTCAGATGTTCGTCGAGAGCCGGTTCAACCCGAGCGCGGAGTCTTTCGCCGGGGCCGTCGGGCTGATGCAAGTCATGCCCAGCACCGCCGCCGGGTTCGGGGTGTCACGAACCAGCCTGATCCATCCCGATACCAATACCTACATGGGGGTCCGGTATCTCGATCACACCAAGCAGCAGATCGAAGGCGCGGAGACTCCCGAGGACCTGACCTGGTTCGCGCTGGCAGCGTACAACGCCGGTTTCGGGCATCTGGAAGATGCTCGCCGCCTGGCGGAACAGCTTGGCAAGAACCCCAACGTCTGGTTCGGTGAGGTGGAGGAGGTCATGCCTCTGCTGGCGCGGCGCAGCTATCATCGACAAACCCAATACGGCTATTGCCGGTGCAGCGAACCGGTGAGCTATGTCCGCCGCATCCGCAACCGTGAGCGGGCCTATCGGCGGGCCACCGATTCGGTTGCCGCCGGGGAGGGTTGAGGCTCATGCCGTTTCGGGTACGGGCCCTGCTCCTGGGAAGCCTCGCCACCCTGGCACTCGGGGCGGGCCGCGTCGTGGCGCAGGACATCACCTTCCGGCGGTTGTCGGTGGAAGACGGCCTGTCCCATGGCGCCATCCGCGACATCTACCAGGACCGCCAGGGGTTCATGTGGTTTGCCACCGAAGACGGCCTCAACCGGTACGACGGAGTCTCGTTCAAGGTCCTGCGGCACGAGCCAGACAATCCCAAGAGTCTCTCGTCCTCCAATTTCGGCAAACTGATGGAGGACCGCGACGGCTACATGTGGTATGGCACCTGGGGTGGTGGTGTCAATCGGTACGACCACGTGTCAGGCGCTTTCGAACACTTTCGTCACGATCCGTTTGATTCGACGACCGTCAGCCAGGATCGCACCGAGGTCCTGTTCCAGGATCGCCTTGGCACCATCTGGGTGGGGACGCCCAATCGCGGTCTCAACCGTTTCGACGCCGAGACGGAGACGTTCGTGCGCTATCGTCATGAGCCCGGCAACGCCCGGTCCCTGGGGAGTGACGACGTCAAGGCCATTTTCGAAGATGACGACGGCCGGGTCTGGGTCGGGACCAACGGCGGCCTGAGCGTCCTTCACCGTCAGACCGGCGCCTTCACCACCTTCCGACACAATCCGAACGATGCCAGCAGCATCGGTGGGGACGCCGTTCGTTCCATCGTGGCGGACACGTCCGGTCACCTGTGGATCGGATCTCGGGGCGGTGGCTTGACGCTGTTCGATCCTTCCAGCGGCAGGTCGGTGAGGCATTTCCGGCACGACCCGTCCGACCCTGGCAGCCTGGGCGACGACGAGGTCGCACGTGTCTTCGTCGACTCCCGGGGCACGGTGTGGGTGGGGACGTACGATGAAGGGCTGAATCGTTTCGACGCCGAATCGGGGACGTTCCGCCACTTCGAACACAACGCACGCGACCCGCGGAGTCTCAGCCACAACCGGGTCGAATCGATCTACGAGGACCGGGGCGGCGTGCTGTGGCTCGGGACCGTCGGCGGCGGGATCGACATCCTGGACCTCAAGCCGCTCAAGTTCGCCAACGCCATCCACGACCCCTTCGACTCCGCCTCGCTGCCCCATCCCACGGTGCGCAGCCTTGCCGTGCGTGTCGATTCGGGCGTCTGGGTTGGCACCGACGGCGGAGGCATGGTCCTGCTCGGTCACGGCGGAGATATTCTGCGGCGTCTCCGGGCCGGCCCTGGGGAGGATGGTATCCCTAACGACCGGATCTGGTCACTGCTGCCCGCCGGCTCGGATTCCCTGTGGATCGGGTCGTACGGCGCCGGCCTGGGGCTCATGGTCGAAAGCGGTTCGGGAACGAGGTTCGAGCACTGGCCGGTCACCCGGGGAATGCCTGATGGCCTGCAGGACCCGGATGTGCGCTCCATGGCGCGGGACCGTCTCGGCAACCTCTGGTTGGGGACCACCAACGGGCTGTTCCGCATGCACGTCCAGAACGGGGCCGCCTCTTTTGAGCGCTTTACCCATGACCTCGAGGACAGTACCAGTCTGGGCGGCGACTACATCAATACGGTGTACGCCGACGACGCTGGGGATGTCTGGGTGGGCACCTTGATGGGCCTCGACCGCATCACTCCTCGTACCGGGGCCATCCGTCACTACCGTGCCGACCCGCGGGACGACCGGGGGTTGGGCGCCCCCATCGTGACGGCGATCCTCGAGAGCAGGGTCTTCCCCGGCACCCTGTGGATCGGGACCGAGGACGGCGGCCTGAACCGGCTGGACCCCGAGTTGGGCGTGGTCGCGCATTACCTGGTCGAGGACGGACTGGCCAGCAATGCCATCGGGTCCCTGGTGGAGGATCATCACGGTCACCTGTGGATCAGCACGTCGCAGGGACTGTCCCTTCTCGACCCGACGACGGACCTCTTCACCAACTACGGCCTGTCGGACGGACTGGGGAGCCATAGCTTCATGCCCAATGCGGGCGTGCGGGAGTCTGATGGGCGCATCTACTTCGGAGGCGGTCAGGGGCTGACCTGGTTCTTCCCCGACTCCGTCCGCGCCAACCCCCATGTCCCGCCCGTGGTGCTGACCGCGATGAGGGTGTTTGACGAGGAAGTGGAGTTGCAGGGACCGTTGCCGCTGGCGGAACGGGTGGTCTTGCCGCACGATCAGAACTTTCTGGAGATCGAGTTCGCGGCGCTCGACTACAGCGCCCCCGAAAAGAACCGGTATCTGTTCCGGATGTTCGGTGTGGATCCGGAGTGGATCGAGGCGGGGAATCGCACCTTCGCCAACTACCCGGCTCTGGCCCCGGGGCGTTACACCTTCTGGGTCCGGGCGTCGAACAACGACGGGGTCTGGAATCACACGGGCGCCACGATCGAGGTGGAGGTCCTGCCGCCCTGGTACGGGACCTGGTGGTTCCGATTGGGGTCGATCCTCGGGCTGGGTCTGGCGGTCGTGCAGGTATGGCGCTACCGCACGAGGCGCATCTGGGAGCGCACCCAGGAACTCGAGGCCATCAACGCGTCGTTGAGCGACCAGATTCTCAGGCGCCGCATGGCGGAAGAAGAGCGGGAACGGCTCATCCCGGAGCTGGAGGCCCGGAACAGCGAACTCGAGCGATTCACCTACACCGTGTCGCACGACCTCAAGAGCCCGCTGGTCACCATTACCGGGTTCCTCGGAATGCTCGAGAAGGACCTCGATCAGCGGGACGACTCCGGTGTGGCCCGGGACGTGGCGCAGATCAAGGGCGCGGCGGGTACCATGCACCAGCTGCTTGACGAACTGCTCGACCTGTCACGGGCGGGTCGGTTGGTGAATCCACCGACGGCCGTCGATCTGGGAGACGTGGCGGAAGAGGCCGTGGCGCTCCTGCAGGGGCCCACCTCGGGTGGCGGGCCGCCCATCACCATTCTCCGCGACATGCCGGTGGTGTATGGGGACCGGGTGCGGCTCCTCCAGGTCTTTCAGAATCTGGTGCACAACGCCATCAAGTTCTCCGGAGGGCTCGACGAGCCCCGGATCGAGATCGGCGCCCGCCAACGCGACGACGAGTGGCTGGTCTGGGTCCGGGACAATGGTGTCGGGATCGACCCGGCCTATCACGACAAGGTCTTCGGCCTGTTCGACCAACTCAGTCCCGGCCAGGAAGGGACCGGCATCGGCCTGGCGCTGGTCAAGCGGATCGTGGAGGTCCACGGCGGACAGGTCTGGGTCGAGTCCGAGGGCGAGGGCACCGGCTGCACGTTCTGCTTCACGCTTCCCGTGGGGCGGCCCACGTCTGCGGAATGGGCACCCCACGGATCGGCTGACATCCCTGCTTCACCACCTGCCAACGGATAGCACCATGAACAGCCGGATCATCGTTCTCGTTCTCGCCCTTTGGGCCGCCCCCGAGCTCGGCGCGCAGGACCCGTTGCCGACCATCGAGGCCAAGATCGAGGGAATGACGCCGCTCGGCGGCATGTTGCCGCTCTACTGGGACGAGGCCGCCGGGACGTTGTGGCTCGAGATCCCCGCCATCGGCCAGGAACTGATCTACGCCGGAGCGCTGGCGACGGGCATCGGATCCAACGACATCGGTCTCGACCGGACCCAACTCGGCTCCGAGCGCGTCATCCGGTTCGAACGAGTGGGCCCGACGATCCTGATGGTGCAACCGAACTTCAGGTTCAGAGCCGATTCCGAGAACCCGGCCGAGCGCCGCGCGGTGGACGAGGCCTTTGCCACCAGTACCCTCTGGGGTTTCACCGTGGCCGCCGAGACCGACGGCCGGGTGCTCGTCGAAGCCACGGATTTCGTGCTGCGGGATGGGCACGGCGTCGCGCGCAGGCTCGAGAATCGCGGCCAGGGTGGATTTCGCCTCGATCGCAGCCGAAGTGTCGTCTATCTGCCGCGGACCAGAGGGTTCCCCCGCAACACCGAAATCGAAGTGGTGCTGACGTTTGTGGCAGATGACCCCGGTGCCCTGTTGCGGAGCGTGGCCCCGACTCCGGGAGCGGTCACGGTGCGACAACGTCACTCGTTCATCGCGCTTCCGGAGCCCGGGTATCAGCCCCGGGCCAACGACCCCCGGTCCGGGTATTTCGGGATCTCGTTCTTCGATTATGCCAGCCCGATCGACCAGCCAATGCAACGGCGCTACATCGCACGGCACCGCCTGCACAAGGTCGACCCCGGTGCAGCCGTCAGCCCCGCCGTGGATCCCATCGTCTACTACCTCGATCCCGGTACCCCGGAACCGGTGCGCTCGGCACTGCTCGACGGCGCTCGGTGGTGGGCCGACGCGTTCGAAGCCCTGGGGTATCAGGACGCCTTCCGCGTCGAGGTGCTCCCGGACTCGGCCGATCCGCTCGATGTGCGATACAACGTGATACAGTGGGTCCACCGGTCGACCCGTGGGTGGAGTTACGGGTCCTCGGTGATGGATCCGCGGACGGGTGAGATCATCAAGGGCCATGTCCTCCTCGGGTCGCTCCGTGTCCGCCAGGACTACCTCCTGGCCACGGGACTGCTGGCGCCGTTCGTGGAGGGCACCGAGGTGGTGCCGGAACTGCAGGAGATGGCCCTGGCCCGGTTGCGCCAGCTGTCGGCACACGAAGTCGGTCATACCCTCGGCCTGGCCCACAACTTCCTGGCGTCGACCCGCCAACGGGCCTCCGTCATGGACTACCCGCATCCCTGGGCCAGGATCGATGCCGCCGGTGCCATTACGCTCGATGATGCCTATGCCGTGGGGCTCGGGGGCTGGGACAGCGTGGCGATCGCCTTTGGCTATCAGGACTTTCCCGAGGGTACCGATGAGGCCGCGGCCCTCCTGGGGCTCATCGACTCGGCCAGCCGCAACGGCCTCGAGTTCATCACCGACCAGGACGCCAGACCCTCTGGCGCGGCACACCCCGGCAGCAACCTGTGGGACAACGGTGGCGATCCCGCCGACGAACTACGGCGCATGATGACAGTGCGCCGCGTCGCCCTCGACCGGTTCGGTGCGGCGGTCATCCGGACCGGCGTTCCCTGGGCGGCCATGGAAGAGGTCCTGGTGCCGCTCTACCTGCACCATCGCTACCAGGTGGAAGCGGCGGCCAAGCTGGTCGGCGGAAGCGAATACCTGTATGCCGTCCGCGGCGACGGCCGGGTCCCGACCATGCCCGTGAGCAGCGAACGGCAATGGAACGCGGTGACGGCGCTCCTCGAGACGGTGACGCCGGAGGCGCTGGCCATGCCGCAGTCGGTGCTGGATTCTCTGCCACCCAGGCCCTTCACCTACGGACCCCACCGGGAACTGTTCCCGGGCTACACCGGGGTCACCTTCGACGCCTTCGCCCCGGCCGCGGCGGCGGCGCGCCACAGCTACCGTGCACTTCTGCAGCCGGAACGCGGTGCCCGTGTCGTCGAACAGGCGGCCCTGCGGCCGTCTCTTCCCGGGTGGGACGCGGTGCTGGACACGATACTGCGCCGCAGCTTCGCGCAGTCGCGGTCCAGAAACGCCTACCACGCCGAGCTGGAGCGAACCGTGGAGCGGGTGTTGGTGGAGGAACTGATGCGCCTGAGTGACATCGCCGCCATGCCGATGGTGCGCGCGTTGGCGATTCAGAAACTGGAGCTGGTGCAGGATCTGGCCGGCTCGCGTCGCGGGGCGTCGGACGCCAACGACCGGGCGCACTTCGGGATGATGGAAACCGATATCGTGCGGTTCCTCAACCGGCCCGTGGAGGAGGTGCCTGGTCCGACCGCGCCGGCGTTGCCGCCCGGAAGTCCGATCGGGGGGTGAGGCTCGCCCGGCGGTAGGTTTGGCGCCGGCGCGGTGCGTCGGGGCTACTCCCCGAACACGATGCCGCCGGCCGGCTCCGGATCGGCCGCATGCAGGCTGGGTTTGGACTCGATCAACCGGCCGCAGGCGTTCCACCGCAGGATGGCGTCGTCGTTGTCTGCGGCACTCAGCGCTTCGGCGCGTTCGAAGAGCCCCATCGCGTCCCGCAGCCCTTCATAGATCAGCGGCCCCGAGCCCGGAGCTGCCCGCTTCAGGATGGCCTTGGCCCTGCGTTCGGCGATGATGCCGCCATAGTAGGCCCGGTCGTACTCGTCGTCGAGACGGGGGATGATGTCCTTCGCGCGGGCCAGGTTGTTCGACACCTCATCGGCGAACTGATCGGTAATGCTCAGGAGCATCATCTTGAGCGCCAGTTGGTGGTCGGGCCGGGCGGCGAGAATGTCGAGGCTGATGCTCTCGGCTTCACGCGGTTCGTTGAGCAGCCGGTAGCGCCTGGCTTTGGCGAGCGCGGCGTCGAGCCCGGCCGGGGAGAGGGGTTTGGGGGTGAACATGGCGACCTCCGTGCGTCTTAGGCGTCGCTGGTCAGAAGCTTGAGGAGCCGGCCGAGCGGGTCGTAGGCGTTATCAACGACGCGTTCCTTGAGGGGAATGATGGCGTTGTCGGTAATAGTGATCTCTTCGGGGCAGACCGTCGTGCAGCACTTGGTGATGTTGCAGTACCCGATTCCCTGCTCGCGCTTGAGGTCATCGAGTCGGTCCCCGGTATCCAGCGGATGCATTTCCAGCGCTGCGGTGTACACGAGGAAGCGCGGCCCGATGAACTCCTCCTGGAGATGGTGCTCCCGGAGGACGTGGCACACGTCCTGGCACAGGAAGCATTCGATGCACTTGCGGAATTCCATGACCCGGTCGGCGTCTTCCTGGGCCATGTTCCAGCTACCGTCCGCGTTGTCGGGAGGACGTGGTGCAAAGGGCTTGATGCGCTTCTTGACGCGGTAATTCCAGGAGACGTCGGTGACCAGGTCGCGAATCAGCGGAAACGTCTGCATGGGCTGGACGGTGATCGACTCGTCTTCGGGCAGGCTGCTCATCCGGGTCATGCACATCAACCGCGGGCGGCCATTGATCTCCGCCGAACAGGACCCACACTTGCCGGCCTTGCAGTTCCATCGCACCGCCAGGTCGTGGGCCGATTCCGCCTGGATCTGTTTGACGGCGTCGAGCACTACCATGCCACCGCTGACCTGCGTGGTGTAGGAAGCGAACGCTCCGCCGTCGGCATCTCCGCGCCAGATGTTGAACGTGGCATCGCGCATCAGCCCATCTCCTCGATGACCTGTTTGAGGTCGGGACGCATGTCGGGTATCGGCACGCGGACCAGGGTCATGGTCCCGTCGTCAGCCCGATGCAGCACCTGGTTGTAGGTCCCCGCCTGGGGGTCCTTCTCGGGGTAGTCGGAGCGGAAGTGGGCCCCGCGACTCTCCTGGCGGGCCACCGCGGCCCGGGCCACGGCCTCGGCGACGGTGAGGAGGCTGTCGAGATCCAGCGCCGTGTGCCAACCCGGGTTGTATTCCCGGTTGCCGGTGACCCCGGCATGGGTGGCCCGGCGCTTGAGGGCCTCCAGCTGCTCCAGGGAGGTCCGCATTTCGTCTTCGGTGCGGACGATCCCCACCAGGTCCTGCATGGTGTCCTGCAGGTCCTTTTCGATGGCATAGGGGCTCTCGCCGCTGGCTCCGCGCTCGAAGGGCGCCAGGGCCATCTCCGCTGCCCGTTCCACCTGGTCCGAGGGCAGGGCGGGGAGATCGTGCTCCCTGGCGTACTCGGCCGCATGGTGCCCGGCGCGGCGTCCGAACACCAGCAGATCCGACAGGGAGTTGCCGCCCAGACGATTGGCTCCGTGCAGCCCTCCGCCGCACTCCCCTGCGGCGAACAGGCCCGGAACCGAGGACATCTGCGTGTCGGCGTCGACCCGGATGCCGCCCATGGCGTAGTGGGTCGTGGGGCCCACTTCCATCGGTTCCTTGGTGATGTCGATGTCGGCCAACTGCTTGAACTGGTGGTACATCGAGGGGAGCTTCTTCTTGATGTGCTCCGCCCCGTGCGGCAGCCGTTCCCCGATCCAGGCGATGTCGAGAAACACACCGCCATGGGGGCTGCCGCGACCCTCTCGCACCTCGCGCAGGATGCAGCGGGCCACGTGATCACGGGTCAACAGCTCCGGGGGCCGGCGGGCATCCCGGTCGCCCTGCGTGTAGCGCCAGCCTTCGTCTTCGTTGTCGGCCGTCTGGTCCTTGTAGAGGTCGGGGATGTCGTCGAACATGAAGCGGCGGCCTTCGCTGTTACGCAACACGCCGCCCTCGCCGCGGACGCCCTCGGTGACCAACAGCCCGCTCACGCTGGGGGGCCACACCATGCCGGTCGGGTGGAACTGCACGAACTCCATGTCGACCAACTGCGCTCCGGCGTGATAGGCCAGGGCATGGCCGTCCCCGGTGTACTCCCAACTGTTGCTGGTGACCCGGTAGGCCCGCCCGATGCCGCCCGTGGCCATGACCACCGCCTTGGCGCGGAACAGGCGGAAGCGACCGCGCTCGCGGTCATACCCGAAGGCGCCGGCGATGGCGGGCCCGTCCTTGAGCAGCGTGGTGATGGTGCACTCCATGTGCACCTCGAGGCCCTGGTGGATGCCGTGGTCCTGAAGCGTCCGGAGCAGTTCCAGCCCGGTGCGGTCGCCGACGTGGGCCAGCCGCGGGTAGGCGTGGCCGCCGAAATTGCGTTGCAGGATGCGGCCGTCGGGCGTGCGGTCGAACACCGCGCCCCAGCTCTCGAGTTCCCGAACCCGGTCGGGTGCCTCCTTGGCGTGCAGTTCCGCCATGCGCCAGTTGTTGAGGTACTGGCCGCCCCGCATGGTATCGGCGAAGTGGACCCGGCCCCCGTCTCGATCGTCCACGTTGGCCAACGCGGCGGCGATGCCGCCCTCGGCCATGACGGTGTGGGCCTTCCCCAGCAGGGACTTGCAGATGACCCCGACCGACGCGCCCTCCGCCGAGGCCGCGATGGCGGCCCGCAGTCCAGCGCCGCCGGCGCCGATGATGAGGACGTCGTACGAGTGGGTCTCGTATTCGGGCATCAGAAGATTCTCCAGTCGGTCCAGATTCCCATCGAGACGAGGCGCACGTACAGGTCACTGAATCCCACCCAGAACAGGCTCATCCAGGCGAAGCGCATGTGGGATCGGTTGAGGCAGCTGACGCACCGGTAGGCCTGACGGCGCGCCGGACGCCGGGACAGCCGGTCCAGGCCGCCGCCGACGAGGTGCCGCAGCGAGTGGCATCCCAGGGTGTAACTCCCCAGGAACACCACGTTCAGCGCCAGCACCAGCGTGCCCACGCCGAGGCCGAAGGACTCCGTGCCGTCCGGATTGGCGAACCACAGGGCCCGCCACACGTCGTACGACAGGATCACCAGGAAGACCAGCGCAAAGTACAGGAAGTAGCGGTGGACGTTCTGCATGATGAGCGGGAACGCGTGCTCACCGCGGTAGCCCTTCTTCGATTCGGAGACGGCGCAGGCCGGCGGGTCGGCCCAGAACGCCTTGTAGTAGGCGCCCCGATAGTAGTAGCAGGTCAATCGGAACCCGCCGGGCGCCCACAGGATGAGGAAGGCCGGCGACCAGGGCAGCCAGCTGAACCACCAGGACGGCTTGGGGCCGAACCAGGCGTGGGGCGAGTCGCCGAACAGCTCCGGCGAGTAGAACGGCGACAGGTAGGGTCCCGCCGCGTAATGCGCCCCCTGGAACGCGGCCCAGGTGGAGTAGACGATGAACAGCGACAAGCCCAGGAACACGATGACGGGCGACGCCCACCAGCGGTCCCGGCGCAGGGTCTGACCGAAGCGGGGTGGAGACAGTGGCACTTCCGCGTGCGTCATGTCTGAACCTCGTGGGGACTGCTGGGGAGGCGAGGGGCGACGACAGGGACGGGGGACGGCCGGCGTGGCCGCGGGACCCAGTGACTATAGGAAGGAATCGGCCCCTTGGCCAGTGGGGCGTGGGGGCCGAGCCGTCACGAGTTCGAGGGGAGCGCCAGCTAGGAGCGGGCGCACGGCTGAAAGGCCGAGCCCCCGGAAGGAACCGTGAAAGGCCGAGCCCCCGGAAGGAACCGTTGTGTGGTTCCGCCCGGGGGCTGGCGTGCATCTGGACTTCATCGGCCGTGCGGGAGAGGCGCGACGCCTCGCTCCGGGGCCTGGGTCGGCGATGACCCGGTCAGGTGCCCGTCACTTGCACCGCGTCGATGCCGATCTGAAAGAAGAACTGCTTGACGGCGGCGGCGAAGCGCAGTCGGACCGTCTGGCCGGCGTAGGCGCTCAGGTCGGCGGTCACCTGGAAACTCCTGGTGAGCGAGTCTCCGGGCATGGTCTGGTACAGGTTCTGGAGCACGCCGGCGCCCACGTCGTCGACCGGAGCGGCGGGGTCCATCACGTCGATGCGGAACTGCTGATTGGCTTCGATACCGATCACCGACAGCCCCTCTGTGGCCGCGATGACGTAGTCGGTATGCGTGTTGTTCAAGTAGATCATCGCCTGGAACGCGGCGTTGTATTCCGCCGGCACCATGATGTCCTGGTACAGAATATGGGTGGTAGCACCGTTCTGGTCGAACAGGGCTGCGTTGTTTCCTTCAGGCGGGAGGGGGATTACGGCGCCGCTGGCCGGGCCCAGGGTGTCATTGCCCACGTAGACACCTGCGGCGGTGCTCGAAACGATCGAATCGGTCCAGCCGGACAGGTCGCCGGTTTCGAAGTCGCCGTTGGTCACCAGCAACACCGTGGGCCGGGGGGCGACGGGGTCATCACCGCACCCGAAGGCGGCGATCGGCAGCAATCAGAAATGTAGCGCGTGAGAGAGAGCGCATGGGCCAAAATCCTCGTTGGTGATGGTGGCGCACTGGGACGGGTGGTCGACCCACCAGGCGGATCCAAGGGTTCCCGCGAATCTGCCGCAAACACGCACGGTACATGCCAAAAACAGACGCTCGGTGTCGGGATTGTCGGGATGTGCCATGTCATAGGGCTTTCCCGTCGATTGATGGAGCGCCGCA
>JBDHIK010000057.1:0-26813 GCA_039587475.1 Gemmatimonadota bacterium
CTTCGAGCGCGGGCCGGTTTGCCGCCTCGGAAAGGGGCGAAGGCGAGATCGGTGCGGCGCTCGATGTCGAGTACCTGCTGGCCGGCACCGTGCGGTGGGCCAAAGCCGCCGACGGGGCCAGCCGGGTCCGGGTGACTCCACGTCTGGTCCGGGTGTCGGATGAGTCGTGGGTCTGGAGTGAACCGTACGACGCCGAGCTGACCGACGTCTTCCAGCTGCAAACGGACCTGGCTGAGCAGGTCGCCGAGGCCTTGAACCTGAGGCTGCTGTCGTCCGAGCAGACGTCGATCGGTGTCGCCCCGACCGTAAGTCCGGAAGCCTATCAGCAGTACTCACTGGGTCGCTACCACCACGCACGGAACGACGGCGCCACGGCCGTGGCACACTACCAGCGGGCCATCGAGCTGGACCCGAATTACGCCATGGCGTATGCGGGCCTGGCGGACGCGTACCACCACATGCTTGGCTCAACCGTCCAGGGTGGTCTGCGGGAGCAATGGATGGACTACTGGGCACGGGCCGAGCAGGCGGCGCGGCGTGCGCTGGCGCTCGACTCCACTCTGGGGGCCGCATACATCTCGCTCGGCTATGTCCAAATGGCCCGGGACTTGGATTGGGAACGAGCCGAGAGGAATCTCGTCAGGGGAGTGACGCTCGACCCGGCCTATGCCTACGGCCACTCCCGGTATGGGAACCTTCTCCTGGCAACCGGCCAGGTCGATTCGGCTGTTGCCGAGTGGCGGCGGGCCGTTGAGTTGGATCCACTCGATCCGCAGTTCAATCGCGGCATGGCCATGACGCTCGTGGCGGCCGGCCAGTCGGACGAGGCTCACGCGGCGGCGCTCCGCGCGGTGGCCCTCGATGAGGTCACCGGCCAACCGCAGTTGGTCATGGCTGTGGTGCACGTCTCGCGGGAGGAATGGGATGCGGCGGCGGAGCAGTTCACCCTGGGCGGCTTCCCCGCCCCTTTGATAGGGCTGTGGCGCGCCGCCATTGCCGACCCCGCGAAACGCGCCGACCTCATGGCCTTCCTGGATCGAGCCCCGGGGTTGTCGCTGCGTTTCCCCGGTCCGATCGCCCTCCTCCTGGTGCAAGTGGGCGAGCATGAAAGGGCCATGCAATTGCTCGAAAACGGGGTACGCGATCGGACAAACGCGGTGGTGAACTCCGTGAAGGGCCACCCGCTGTGGGATCCACTCCGCGACGATCCACGGTATGGCGCACTGCTCGACACTATGGGACTGAACTAGGCAGTAGGCAGCGGCGGGCAGGGGAGGGCTGCGGTGGGCGGCTATCAGCTGTCAGCTAAAAGGCCAAGTGGCTGTGGTGGACCATCTCATCTGTGCCTGTATCTTCCCTGACTATGTCTGACGCTCTCTGGGGTGCGATCTCCGCACTCCGCACTCCGCACTCCGCACCATGACGGATCTCGATCGAGTAACCGCCGCCCTGACCGGTACGTATGCCATCGAGCGAGAGCTCGGCCAAGGCGGCATGGCGACTGTCTATCTGGCACGTGACCTCAAACACGATCGCCAGGTGGCCATCAAGGTCATGCGACCCGAACTGGCCGCCGCCATGGGGGGCGACCGCTTCCTCCGCGAGATCGCCATCGCCGCCCAGTTGCAGCATCCCCACATCCTCATGCTGATCGACTCGGGCGAGGCCGACGGGGTGCTGTACTACGTCATGCCCTACGTCGAGGGTGAGAGCCTGGCCGACCGGGTCGAGCGCGAGACGCAACTGCCCGTCGACGAGGCGCTGCAGATCGGTCGCGAGGTGGCCAGCGCCCTGGCGTACGCGCACGACCACGGCATCATCCACCGCGACATCAAGCCCGACAACATCATGCTGACCGGTGGGCACGCCGTGGTGATGGACTTCGGCATCGGCCGGGCGGTGAGCGAGGCGGGCGGCGAGAAGCTGACCCAGACGGGAATGTCGGTCGGCACCCCGGCCTACATGAGCCCCGAACAGTCGGCCGGCGAGGCCAACATCGACGGGCGCACCGACATCTACGCCCTGGGGAGCGTGCTCTACGAATTGTTGGTGGGCGAAGCGCCTTACACCGGACCGACGGCTCAGGCCATCATCGCCAAGCGGTTCGCCGACCCCGTGCCCTCGGCGCGTCGCATTCGTGAAACCATCCCGCCCGAGATCGATGCGGCCGTCCAGAAGGCGATGGCCAAGATCCCGGCCGACCGGTTCAGCAAGGCCGGGCAGTTCGCCGAAGCGTTGAGGTCCCCGACGGGATCGGGAGAAGTCGTAGTCGCGACGGTGCCGACGGCAGCCACTCGCTGGTCGGACCTTCCCGTGATGCGGCGGGTCATGACGGCACGAGGCATCGTGACGGCCGTGGCCCTGGTGGCTGCATTGGTGGTATTCGGCGCCATGGCGTTGAGGAAGGGCGGTGATGCTGGTGGTGTTGCCGTCGATCAGGTCACCCTCGCCGTGCTGCCGTTCGAGAACCGTGGCGATCCGGAGGACGAGTATTTCGCGGAGGGAATGACCGAAGCGGTGTCGAGTCGTCTGGGGGGACTCTCAGGACTGTCGGTCATCGGTCCCGCCAGTTCGGGTCGCTTTGCAGCCACAGGACTTGGAGAAGGAGAGATTGGCGAGGCGCTCGACGTCGAATACCTCCTGACGGGAACAGTCCGCTGGGCCAAGAACGCCGACGGCACCAGTATGGTTCGAATCACGCCTGCGCTCGTCCGCGTGTCGGACGAGACCCGGGTGTGGGGCGAACCGTTCGAATCGGAGTTGACCGACGTGTTCGCACTCCAGGGCGACGTGGCGGAGCAAGTGGCCCATGCCATGGACGTGACACTCCTCTCCTCGGAAGAGCGCACCATTCGCGACGCGCCGACCTCCAACCCGGCCGCGTATCAGGAGTACGTGCTGGGCCGTTACTACCAGGCCCGGACCAACGGGCCTCGGGCCATCGAGCACTTCCAGAACGCCATCAATCTCGACCCGGACTTCGCGTTGGCCTATGCCGGCCTGGCGCACGGGTACCACTACCTCAATTCCACGTTTCACGTGGGTGGCGGAGGGTTCCGGGAGAAGATGGACAATTGGGCCCGCGCCGAGCAGGCCGCCCGGCGCGCCATCGCGCTCGACAGCACGCTGGGTGCCGCCCACATCGCCCTGGGCTTTGTCGAGTTGTACCGCGACCTCAACTGGGACGTGGCCGAGGCGCGGTACCGCCGTGGGCTGGCCCTCGATCCCAACTACGCGGAGGGTCACTCCCGCTACATGCTGTTGCTCGTCGCCACGGGTCGAGTGGAAGAATCCCTGGCCGAAGCACGCCGTGCCATCGAGTTGGATCCCCTGTCACCATTGTATCGCGCCAATCTGGTGGGATCGCTCCTGTCGGCTGGGCGGGTGGAAGAGGTATTGCTCCAGGCTGACAGCGTCCTGGCCCTCGATTCGCTCCACCGATCCATGCATTTCGCCAAGGCGGCCGCGTACCTCCTCCTGGAGGACTGGGATGCTGCGGCCGAGGAAATGGACCGGCTTGGCGTCTTGCGTGGCAATGGGGTGCGGCTGTGGCACGATGCCCTCGTGGATCCTACGGCCGGTGCGGCATTCGTCGCCTACCTCGACACCATCGAGCCCATCGTCGAGCGATTCCCGACGGTCATCGGAGTCACCCTCACGGCGGTCGGCGAATACGACAGGGCCATCGAAGTCTTCGAGCGGGGCTTCAGCGACCGGGCCCTATTCACGTTGCAGTACCTCAAGACGGCTCCGTTACTCGATCCGCTGCGCGACCACCCCAAGTTCATCTCGATCCTGCAGCGGATGGGGGTGGGGTAGCCTCGATCTCGCCACGTCGGTACAATGCTCTCATCATGGTGACTACACGCGAGCACATCGCCCAGGCGGTCTCCGACCGCTACGAGATCCTCAAGGAATTGGGCCGGGGCGGCATGGCCACGGTCTATCTGGCCCACGACAAGGAGGACGACCGTCAGGTCGCCATCAAGGTCATGCGGCGGCAAGTCGCCGAGGCCATGGGGGCGGAACGCTTCCTGCTCGAAATCGACATCGCCCGGAGTCTGGACCATCCCAACATCCTGGCGCTCATCGACTCGGGGAAGACGGAGGACACGATGTTCTACGTCATGCCCTTCGTCGACGGCGAGAGCCTGGGCGAGCGCATCGAGCGGGAAGGCCAGATGGCGGTCGACGAGGTGGTGCGGATCACCCGCCAGGTGGCGAGCGCCCTGACCTACGCGCATGGCAAGGGCGTCATCCACCGCGACATCAAGCCCGACAACATCATGGTCGGCTCGGACGGTCAGGCCGTGGTGATGGACTTCGGGATCGGCAGGGCCCTCGAAGCCGGCGGCGAGAAGATTACGCAGACCGGCATGTCGGTCGGTACGCCAGCCTACATGAGCCCGGAACAGGCCATGGGCGAGCGCAATCTCGACGGCCGCACCGACGTCTATGCCCTGGCGGCGGTGGTGTACGAAATGCTCATCGGTGAACCGCCGTTTACCGGGCCCACGGCGCAGGCCATCATCGCCAAGCGGTTTTCGGGACACGTTCCGTCCGTGACCCAACGCCGGGGCGTCGTGTCGCGCGACATCGATGGCGCCGTCCAGCGCGCGCTGGCCAAGGAGCCGGCCGACCGCTTCGCCACGGCCGATCAGTTCGTCGCCGCCATGACGGGCGAGGAAGCCAGTCCGGCCTCGTCATCGAAGGCCTCCGGCTGTCGGTCGACGGCGGCGCTGCTGGTAGTGATCGTGACCGTCGCCGTCGCTGGGGGGGTAGGGCTCTTCCTCTGACTTTCGGGCGCCGCCCGGTCGAATGCTTTGACGCAAACAGCCGCTCACTCGAGCGGCTGTTTGCGTTTCGGGGCTTGGTGGCGCGGGGGGGGGGGGATGATTGCCCCTCCCCGTGCCGTGGGGACTATCAGTCGTGCTTGTGCTCTTCCTTGATACGGCGGTGCACTTCCCGGTTCTCCTGCCACGGTTTGCGCACGAAGTAGCTGTCCATCATCTCCCGCGTCTTGCCCGACACCATGACCGGAGCGATGATGGCGCCGAGGAAGTGCATGGTCACGTAGGCCAGCTTGTAGGGCATGACCGCCTTGCTGCCGAAGAGATAGGTGGCACAGCGGTCTCCGTAGTAGCTCCAGGAGATGGCGGTCGAGATGCCGAACAACAGCACCGAGATCAGCACGATGTAATGGCCCCAGTCGCCGATGGGCGACAGGCCTCTCCGGAACGCCATCATCGTGAGTGGGGCACCGCCCTCGGGCGCGTCTCCGTACAACAACAGGTAGGTGGACCCGTCGTCGGCGGTGGCGTCACCGGTGCCGGGGTTAATGGTCCCCGTGAAGGCCTGCGTCTGTTCGATGTCAGTGAAGAGACGTGCCACCGGGACGTCGTGCCAGGCGAAGTGGACGCCGTGCTCTTCGATCACCTGGCGCCCGTCTTCGACTCGAATGGAGGCCGGCTGCCCGTCGGCGTTCACCGAAGAGGGCGTCCCGCCCTCGTTGAGTGTGACGTAGGAACGATCCCCGCCGCTCAGCGAGATCTCACTGGGAACGCGGGCGTCCCAGGATCCGGTGATGATGATGACGAGGGCCGTCATGGTGACGATGACGATGGTGTCGATGAACGGCTCCACCAGGCCCACGACCCCTTCCGACACCGGCTCGTCCGTCTTGGCGGCCGCGTGGGCAATGGGGGCCGATCCCTGGCCGGCTTCGTTGGAAAAGAGGCCGCGGTTGACGCCCCAGTTGAGCGTCACGAGGATGGCGCCGATGCCGGTACCGGCCACGCCCGCGCTCGGATTGAAGGCCTCGCGCAGGATGAGGTTGAAGGCCGGAAAGATCTGATCCCAATTGAGGAACAGGATGATCAAGGCCCCGGTGACGTAGAGCGCCGCCATGAACGGCGCCAGAATGCCCGTCACCTTGCCGATGCGGCTGATGCCTCCGACGATGACCGCGCCGATGATGGCCGCCGCCGCCAGCCCGGTGATCCAGTTGGGCACGCCGAAGAAGGTCTGGACCGTGTCGGCCACCGTGTTGGCCTGCACCGCGTTGCCGGTGAGAAACGCCGTCGTGCCCAGCATGATGGCGAAGAACACCGCCATCCATTTCCAGCTCTTCCCCAGGCCGTGCTCGATGTAATACATCGGGCCACCGGAGACCGTGCCTTCCCATTTGTGCGCGTCCCCGTCCTTGCCGATGATGTCGCGGTAGCGCTGGGCCAGGGTCACCTCGGAGAACTTGGTCGCCATGCCGAGCAGGGCGGTCATCCACATCCAGAACAGCGCACCCGGGCCGCCCCAGTGAATGGCCCACGCCGCGCCGGCGATGTTGCCGATGCCGACCGTGGCGGACAGGGCCGTGGTCAGGGCCTGGAAGTGCGAAACGTCGCCGGGCTCGTTGGGGTCGTCGTAGCGGCCGGTCGTGACCATGAAGCCATGGCCCAGGTGCCGGAACTGGACGAACCCGAGACGAACCGTGAGGAACACGCCGGCCCCGAGGAGGGCGATCACCTTGAGCGGAACGACTTCCCCAGAGATGGGGATGCCGAAATTGTCGATGGCGTCCTTGATGGCGGTGACGAGGTGCTCGAGACCTTCCATGACGGCTCCGGGGAAAAGACCTCGTAGGATGGCGTGAAGGGGCCCAGAACACAAGGTCGGACCGGCCGGGGTACCGGGACACAACCCCAACGGAGAGAAAGGCTTGCCCCGTTCCGTCGAGGCGGCGATAATGCCGGTGCCCCAACCCCGACAACCGGATGCCCCATTCCGTGGACCACAGCCACCGCGCCATCGTACGGCCTCTCGTCGAGGTTGGGCTGGCGCTTGCCATCGGGCTGTTGGTTCCGGAGACGCTCCTGGGACAGAAAGCGGACACGTTGGTGATGAACAACGGCGACGTCATCACCGGCGAGATCAAGGCGCTGGGTCACGGTCAGCTGTCCTACGGGACCGACGACATGGGGACCCTGACGATCAAGTGGGATAAGGTCTTCAAGCTGGTGACACGGAACTACTACGAATTCACTCTCGACAACGGCTGGAAGTACTACGGGTCTCTGGCATGGCCCGACCAGGATCGACGCCTGGTCATCCAGCTGACGGTTGCGGATACCGTCAACATGGATCGGGTCGTCGAGATTGCCCGGATCCGGTCTTCATTCTTCGCCCGCACGGACGGCCACGTCGATCTGGGCTTCAACCTGACGCGCGCCAACCGCCAGACGGAATGGAGCCTCAATGGCCGGGCCAACTACCGCGGCCCCAAGTGGGGCGGGTACCTGGAGGTCAATTCGTATTTCCGCTTTCAGGAGGACACGGCCAGCAACACCAGCCGCAATACGGTGAGCCTGTTCACCCGGCGCTTTTTCCGAAACAACTGGGCCGGGGTCGCTTCCGTCGCGGCCGAGCAGAACGAGGAGATCAACCTGGAGCTCCGCACCATCACCGGCCTGGGGCCCGCCTACGACGTGATCCGGAGCAACCGGATGAATCTGGGATTCTACAGTTCGCTGGTCGCCACCAACGAGAAATACTCCACGTCCCCCGAGGCGACCCTCAACCTGGAGTTGCTGCTCGGTGGCGCCTGGGAGGCGTTCCAGCTCGATTCGCCCAAGCTCGACTTGCTCACGACCCTTCAGGTCTTTCCCAGTCTCACGGACCTTGGCCGCGTGCGGACCCAGTGGGACTTCCGATTCAGCTACGAATTGCTCTCGGACTTCACCGTGGGCCTCAACGGTTTCGTCTCGTACGATAACCAGCCGCCGACGACCAATGCGGTCAAGCTCGACTATCGGACCAGTTTCACGCTGGGGTGGAAGTGGAGTTGATCCAGGGCCGGCACGCCCGGTCGCCCGGCGGTTCATCGTCTCGGAGGGCCCCTTCATGAATCGCGACATCCGGCGTGCCTACCGTATTCTGGGCTTACCGGCCGGCGCACCCGCCTCGGACGTCAAGGCCGCCTACCGCGACCTGGCGCAGGTGTGGCACCCCGATCGGTTCAGCCATTCGGAACGGCTGCAAGCCAAGGCCCAGCAGAACCTCAAGCGCATCAACGAGGCTTTCCAGGCCCTCAAGGACTACGACCCGGCCGCGGACCCCGACGTCGACTCGGTGCTCAATGCCACGATGAGTGCCATCCTCGACATGGGCGACATGCTCAAGACCAGCGCGATCAAGAAGGACCGGTATGCGCAAGACCAGCCATCCCAGAAGCCGGCTGACCCGACCGGCTCGCCCCGGAACCGCTCCAGCCGAGGGCACCGGCCGGTCGTCGTCGGGCTCGAGGAGTGGGAGCGCACCGGCGTCCTCAAGCAGGACCCGCCACGCCGGCCGATCATGAAGTGGGTGGTGGTCGGTGTGGGCGCCATCCTGGTCGTCATCATCACGGTCATCGCGGTGGTGCCCGCCGCCCAGCGATGGCTGTTCGGACCATGAACTATCGACCGATGGTCCACATCACGGGTGCATTCCCAACCCTCGCAGGCCCGGTACATTGGAGGGCCACCCATCCGGGACAGCCATGAAAGCACCCTCCTTGACGCTCGGGCTCGAGGAAGAGTACCAGATCATCGACCCCGAAACGCGCGAACTGCGATCCTTCATCACCGAGATCCTCAACGACGAACGGGTGACCATCCGGGAACTGAAGCCCGAAATGCACCAGTCCATCGTGGAGGTCGGCACCCAGGTGTGTCACAACACCAGCGAGCTTCGCGACGAACTGGTGCGGCTGCGCCGCATCGTGATCGACACCACGGCCGGGAGCGGGCTCAAGGTGGCCGCCGCCGGGAGCCATCCGTTTTCCTCCTGGCTGGCCCAGGACATCACGCCGCTGGCCCGCTACGCCGGGGTACGTGAGGACCTGCAACAGGTGGCCCAGCAAACCCTCGTGTTCGGCATGCACGTCCATATCGGGATCGAAGATCGTGAGTTCATGATCGATGCGATGAACGTGGTGCGGTATTTTCTCCCCCACCTGCTGTGCCTGTCCACCAGCTCGCCGTTCTGGATGGGACGGAAGACGGGACTCAAGTCCTATCGCAGTGTCATCTGGAACAATTTTCCGCGGACCGGCATTCCCCGGAGTTTCCAGTCATGGTCGGAGTATGAACAGCTCGTGGAGACCATGGTCCATACCGGGTCGATGGAGGAGGGGTCGAAGATCTGGTGGGACCTCCGACCCCACTGGAAGTTCCCGACCCTGGAATTCCGCATCTGCGACATCTGCACCCGGGTCAACGAGGCGATCTGCCTGGCTTCGCTGTTTCAGGCCATCGTCGCCAAGCTGTGGAAACTGCGGCGCGACAACCTCACCTTCCGGTCGTACCCGATCGACCTTCTCGAGGAGAACAAGTGGCGGGCGGTGCGGTACGGCATCGACGGCAACCTGATCGACTTCGGCAAGGAACAGGAGATTCCGGCCCGGGAACTCGTGCGTGAGCTGGTGGAGTGGTTTGTCGATGACGTCGTCGACGAGCTGGGGAGTCGGAAGGACGTCGAGTACGCTCTCACCATTCTCGATGAGGGCACCAGCGCCGACCGGCAACTGGCGGTGTTCGATGAGACCGGTGACTTGAAGGCCGTGGTCGACCATCTGATCGCCGAGACGGCCGAGGACGTTCCCTAGGGCCCGGTTGTGGCTTCCGCCCCGGCCTGGAGGCGGAACGCGTCCCACGCGCTCAGGACCAGAGCCGTCATCTCGTCGATGGCTTCCTGAATGTCGGTCTCGTGATCGTCGAGCCACTGGACCATCGCCCGGCGCAACTGCGATTCATGCGGCGATGCAATGTCCTTGGGGTGGCCCCGTCCCAGCTGGACCCCGACATCGAACACGACCTCTTCGAGCTCTTCGATCGTGGCGAAGGACCGGGTGACGTCCACCTCGACGTAGTTGTCGACCCAGGCGTGGATCCAGTAGGTCGACCCATCCCAGAAATCAGGTCCCAATCCACGTTCTTGGGCACGGCGCGGGTCCAGAAACACGTACCCCATGTACTGATACGGCTGGTAGGCAATGCGGGCCTGACCCGTCATGATCTGAAAGGCGTCACCGGAGCGACGTTCCAGGCACGTGATGCCGCTCAGGTCGCGTACCGGCTTCGCCTCCAGCACGAGGTCGTCTTCGGGCGAGGGCGACATACCCTCGATACGAAGCAGGTACTTGTCATCGAGCGCACTGCCGACGCCGAGGGTCAGACGGCCACCGCGTTTCATGGTGAAGAAGTCCGGTGGCAGCTCCGGATGCTCGGCGAACATCGATTCGCGGTAGAGATCGAGCCCGGCTTCCAGGCGGAATGAGTCGCGAGACCCCTCGACGGTCATGAGCGAGTCCATCGACCGGAGCAGCGACAGCCGATCCTGATCGAACCCCATGCGGATGCGCCCCACGACCGCCGGGGCGGGCGGTCGCGCGTCGGGGGACCGGACCCCCTGCCGCACGCCGGCGAACATGGCAGCGACGAGGCGACGCTGCTGCTCCGACCATCCGTTGGCGTCGGCCGTCAGCGCCACGGAGGTCCCGAAGCGCACCAGGTCTACCAGGGCCGGGCCGACGGCCGAATCGTCGAAGTCGGTCAGGCCGCGGCCGGAGTCGGTCACCGCGTACTGCTCCAGGTGGGCGTCCCCATGGAGGTTCATGCGAGGCAGCCGGTCGACCAACTCGGCGTAGCGATGGCAGACTTCCTGGGTGAACTCCCGGTTGATGAACCGGAAGTACGTGTGTGGCGTCGTTCGCAGGCGCTCGAGCAGGTCCGGAGCGGCACTGAAGTCGTAGCTCTCTGCCGAAATCTGCAGTGGGGAGGCCCCGTCCGGGACGGGCTCGCCGCCACAACTGAGGAGCCCGAGGACGGCCCAGAGGAGCCGGAGCCGTCCTGGCGGTCTGGCGGTGGCAAGGGGTTTGCGGTAGTGTGGCGGGAGCGGCATGGCCCAAAAGATGGTCCGCCCCTCCTCCCAATGCCAGCCGGTACCCGTGGCGGGAACTGCCAAGCCGGCGGCGCCTGATCGTCCGCCGGTGTTGGGGCGCTGCAGCGATATTCTCCGAGAGAGACCAATGGAACCTGGCGTCGTCAATATCTTGCTGGTAGAGGACAATCCAGCTCATGCTGAACTGGTGACCCGCGGTCTCGAAGAAAACCGCGGCGCCATCGCCATCCACCACGTCAGTGACGGCGAGGCCGCCCTGGACTTCCTCCTGCGCCGCGGCAGCTTCAGCGATCCGAACACGAGCCCGCGTCCGGAAGTGGTGCTGCTGGACCTTCGCATCCCCAAGATCGACGGACTCGAAGTCCTGAGGACCATCAAGTCCACGGCGGGTCTTCGCCAGATTCCCGTCGTCGTGCTCACGACGTCCGCCTCGGAACCAGACGTGTCGCGCGCCTACGACTTGCACGCCAACAGCTACCTGGTCAAGCCGGTCGATTACGCGCATTTCACTCGTCTGATGCACCAGCTGGGTTTCTACTGGCTGGAATGGAACCACCCCCCCAAGGAGTGAACGCCGACACCAGCGTGGCGGTGTCACGGCGGTTTCGGGAGCAGTTCGACCCCGCCGGAGGCGCATTCCGTGTTGAGGCCCCTGGCCGGGCCAACCTCATCGGGGAGCACATCGATTACAACGGCCTCGATGTCCTGCCCATGGCGCTCCAGCGTCGCATCACCGTCGAGGCTCGCCGGCGCGGCGACCATCGCATCCGTCTCAGCAACATCGATCCGGCCTACGAGGTTACGGACATCGAGATCGCCCCGGAGGTCCCGTCCGGGCCACCTGGCGACTGGGGCAATTACGTCAGGGCCGCCGCGCAGGCACTGTGCCGGGATCATGGTGCCCTCTATGGGTTCGAGGGAGTCGTGGGGTCTGATCTTCCGGCCGCTGCCGGGCTGAGTTCTTCGTCGGCCTTGTTGGTGGCGACGGCCCTGGCGCTGCTCGAGGCCAACGGACTTCCGGTCGATCGCGAGGCGCTCATGCCAGGCCTCGCCCGGGCGGAACGGTACGTCGGACTTGCCGGAGGTGGCATGGATCAGGCCATCTGTCTCGGCGGTGTCGCTGGGGCCGCCTGCCGGATCGGCTTCGACCCGTTGCGCCTGGAGGCCCATCCAGTCCCCCAGGATTGGCGTTTCGTCATCGCTTCGAGCCTGGTGCCGGCCGAGAAGTCCGCCGGCGCCCGCCAGATCTACAATCGGCGTACCGAGGAGTGTCGCGAGGCACGGCGCCTGGTTTTGCGTCGACTGGGTCTGTCGGGTGCGACCAGTTACCGGGCACTGCTTCGAAGCTTTGACGCGGAAGAGTTGCTGCTTGCCGGCCGGGACACGCTGGAAGCGCAGTTGCTGGCGCGCTTCCGCCACGTGGTGACGGAAGCCGAACGGGTGGACCGCTCGGTTGAGGCACTCGCCGCCGGTGCCGTGGATCTGATGGGTGCTCAGCTGGAAGCGTCACACCGGAGCCTGCGGGACGACTACCGGGTGAGTTGTCCGGAGCTCGACGAACTGGTGGAACACGCCGTGGCCGGTGGGGCGGCAGGCGCCCGCCTGACCGGGGCCGGGCTCGGCGGCTGCATCATTGCGCTCGGCGCGCACTCGGACGTTCCGGCCATCCTCAAGCACCTCGACGCCGAGTTCTACCGGGACCGCGTGGCTCCCGGCGATCTGGACACCGTGCGGTTCGTCGCCGAGCCGAGTCGCGGAGCGCGGATCACGCCCCTGGAATCATGATCGCAGCCCGACGCGCGGGACGAGTTTGAACAAGGTGATGCCGCTCGCCACCACCACCACGAGCGTCAGGGCCGCGGCCAGCATCTCCCCGTACAGGAAGTAGCCTGTCGCGAACAGGGTACTGTAGACGAAGAGGCACCCCAGGACCCAACAGGCCACGGCGGCCCCCAGGTCGCCCGGTGGCGTTCCAGCCGCCTGGCTCACGTCGATGACGTTGCGCCATCCCCGTCCCATCGGCCTGATCGCGTCATAGTACCGCTGGAGCACGGCGGGGTCTTCCGCCGAGGTCAGATACGTGACCGCCAGCCATCCCACGGTGGTGATCACGACGCCCACGACCAGCGTCAGGGCGGACGGCAACGGTGCGAAGCCAAGGCTCTCGTGGATGAACTGGAAGTACAACGCCACCAGGAAGGAAATCGCCATCGCGGCGATCTCACTCCAGGCGTTGATGCGCCACCAGAACCAGCGGAGGATGAACACCAGTCCGGTGCCGGCCCCGATCTGCAGCAGGATTTGAAAGGCCTGGAGGGCATTGGTGAGCCACAAGGACACAATCGAGGCGATGACGATCAACACCACCGTCGTGGCACGACCCAGCGCCACGTAGTGCGCTTCGGACTTGTCGGGCGCCATGAAGCGCCGGTAGCAATCGTCCACCACGTAGGAGGCGCCCCAGTTGAGGTGAGTGCTGATGGTGGACATGTAGGCCGCCGCCAGCGAGGCCACCACCAGGCCCAGCAAGC
Organism: Gemmatimonadota bacterium; assembly: GCA_039587475.1. Taxonomy (GTDB): domain Bacteria; phylum Gemmatimonadota; class Gemmatimonadetes; order Gemmatimonadales; family GWC2-71-9; genus N074bin45. Next base: position 13,467 of record JBDHIK010000057.1, read on the forward strand.
CGTGCGGAATGAAGACCAGCATGGCGGGGTACGCGAGGTCGTGTCCGATGATGGAAGGGTCGAGGGCCGGAAAGGCTTGGGCGATCGAATCGAGTGTCGGGTAGACGATGATCGAGGCCAGCGCGACGAGGATCCAGGGCCACGGCCGAAGCGCGTAGTGGGCCACGTTGAACCACAGGGTCGCCCCCATGGCATCCTGCTCCGTCTTGGCCGCCAGCATCCGTTGTGCCTGGTAGCCGCCCCCGCCGGGCTCGGACCCCGGATACCAGGTGGCCCACCACTGCACCGCGAGTGGCACGATGAAGATCGCGGTTGCCGTCTGCAAATCGGAGAAATCGGGGAGGAGCGAGAGCTTGCCCTGGATCGAAGGGTGCGCCAGCAACCCGTCGAGGCCGCCCACGCCCGGGACCGACAGCGCATAGTACGCCGCTGCCACACTGCCGACCATGGCGATGACGAACAGCAAGAGGTCCGTCACCACGACGCCCCACAGGCCAGAGGTCGTGGAGTAGATCACCGTGACCGTTCCGGCCAGGGCCACGACCTGCCACGGGGGCAGGCCCAGGAGCACGCCGCCGATCTTGATGGCCGCCAGCGTCACCGTGGCCATGATCATGATATTGAAGAACACGCCCAGGTAGAGCGCCCGGAACCCCCTCAGGAATGCCGCAGGTGCGCCGCCATAGCGGAGTTCGTAAAAGGCCATGTCGGTCAGCACGCCGGACCGGCGCCACAACCTGGCGTAGAAGAACACCGTCAGCATGCCGGTCACCAGGAAGGCCCACCAGACCCAGTTGCCGCTGACGCCTCCGGTGCGAACGATGTCGGTCACCAGGTTGGGCGTGTCGGTCGAAAAGGTGGTGGCGACCATCGACGTTCCCAGGAGCCACCAGGGTAGCTTGCGGCCGGCCAGAAAGAAATCCTGCCGATTGCCACCGGCCCTGCGTGCGAAGATGACCCCGATCCCCAGAGCCACTGCCGCGTACAGCGCCATGATGACCCAGTCCAGGGAGACGAGCTGCATGGGTCCGCCTTAGGGTGCGAGTGGAGGGTGAAGCGGCGTCGAGTATTTCCCGGCGGCGGTCAACTGCCGCAGACGTGCCTGCACAGTGGGAAGGTCGGCCGGATGGGTCAAGCCGAACCAGGGGCTGCGGCTTGGCAGCAGCCGAACCGTCACCTGCTGTGCCATCAGCAAGGAGTGCATGGCGCTACTGAGCAGGAATTCCCCGTCGTCGGACGCGTCTTGGGAATCGGCCTGGTGGCGCAGCGCCGGGAACACCTCCTGGGGAAGGCCCCACAGGTTCATGGACACCAAGCCCGAGCCGTCGAGGTCGGCACGCCGTCCCTGCAGGTCGACGCCGTCGATCGACGCGCCGCGGTCACGAATGTCCTTCCATTCGACAATGCTGACGATGGCACCCTCGGTATCGACCTGGCACATGGCCCGTGACACGCCGCCGGCCGGAGACAGCGTATCGCTCAGCGGATAACCCACCAGCGCGGCCTCACGGTGCCGGCCATCGTGCAGGAAGCGCATCAGGTCGGCCCAGGCCGCGGCCCCATAGAAGTCATCACCGTTGGCAACGGCACACGGGCCGTCGAGGACCGGTTCGGCCGCGAGGACGGCCCGGCCGGTGCCGCCGGGGCGCCAGGCGTCGGCGTCCGCCGAATCCTGGAGGACGTACGTCAACGTGTGGGAACCCCACGATGGTTCGAGGTGGTCGCGGAGGTCGTCGAGGAGTGCCGCGCGCGTGACGATGACGATGCGTTCGGCGCCAGCCGCAAGCGCGTCGTGAATGCCGTAGTCGAGAAGGCTTTCTCCCTGCGGTCCCACCGGCTCCAATTGCTTGGGGCGCTGGTAGCGCGTCGAGAGCCCAGCAGCCAGGAAGACGGCGGAGAGGGACAGCAGCAAACACCTTGTGAGACGGTCGCCGGAATATGAGGGCTCCCCGCCGCGGCGCAAGACGCTTGACAGGGTGGCGTTCAGCACCACCATGTTCATGGATGACCGTCCCCGTCAGCGGAGGCACATCGGTTGTGACGTCATTGCCGGTACTGCACATCACCCTGCCGCCCTGGGTCGAGCAGGTCGTGCCATGGGACACGACATTCCCGACGGACGAGTCCCGTATGGCACTCGCGGTGCTGCTGTCGAGGGCCAACATCGAACACCGGACGGGAGGCCCGTTCGGGGCCGCGGTCTTCGAGGCCGCTACCGGAAGGCTCGTCGCGGTCGGCGTGAACTCGGTCGAACGACACACCAACAGCGTGCTCCACGCAGAGATGGTGGCACTCATGATGGCGCAGCATCGCGTGCAGCGTTTCACCCTCGATGCGGCCGGACAGCCAGCCCACGAACTGGTGACCTCCTGTGATCCCTGCGCCATGTGTTTCGGGTCGTTGTTGTGGAGTGGAGTCCACCGGGTGGTGTGCGGCGCCACGCGTGAGGATGCCATGCGGTTGGGGTTCGACGAAGGACCGGTGTTCGAAGCGTCCTACCGCTATCTCGAAGAGCGGGGTGTCAGGTTCGTACGTGAGGTGCAGCGTGATGCCGCGGCCGCCGTGCTGGAGGCGTATCGAAGCGGTGGCGGCCCCGTGTACAACGGTTAGGGCGATCCCCGGTCCCTCTTGACCTAACTCGTTGCCGGAGGGCATATTAGCCACGTTCCCTATGAATGACGTTGTGATGGCTGGAGAGAACGCCCATGGCATGGCGAGTGGTGGAATTTGCGGACACCCAATGGAACGTCTCGGCTGCGGTCGAGCGACGGGCCCACAATTCCTACTATCACCTCGTCCTGGCCTTCCGTTCTTCGGGGCCCGACGCCACCTCCGTCTGGGCCCCGTACCCCCTGGAGTCCGATTCCAAGTCCTGTCTGTTCGCCGAGGCGGAGCGACTCTCCAACGACCGTCTGGCTGCCCTCCTGGCCGAGCACCTCAGCTGAGATGACCCACGTGCCGCTGCAGGATCTCCGACGGGTCGCCGAGGCCCTGATGCAGCTTCACGGCCAGCCGGTGGTCGACGCCTCCATGCGATCGGATCTCCGACAGGTGAAGATCGAGCTGGCGGGAGGTCTGGTAGTCGTCGTGGCGGCCGAAGTCGATGAGGAAGGCAGGCCCCGGCTCGAGGTCGATGTCGTCCGGAGGCTCGACGAAACCACGCCCCAGCTCGAGGTTCGTTTCGACAGCGCCTAGACGGCTTCTACGAAAGATGGTCCCCCATGTCCGACGAGCCCGCACCGACCCCTCCCGAACGCCTCCGGTTCGCCGACTTCACCCTCGACAAGCTCCCAACCGGTCGCTGTAAAGCCCGCGTCACACTGACGTGGCAAGGAGAGCAGCGCTTCGAGGGTGTCGCGGAAGGGTTGACCTCCCCGGCCGGGGAACTCCGATGTGCCGCCGAGGCGTGTGTCATCGCCCTGACCGAGGCGGTGGAGGGCAAGGTCAAGTTCGACCTCCTCGGCGTCAAAGCGGTGCGGGCCTTCGACGCTACGGTCGTGATCGTCTCTCTGGCGACCCAGGGAGGGGAAGTCCGGCGCCGCATCGTCGGCTCGGTGCTGACGGAAGAGGACGTCAGCCGGGCGGCCGCTCTGGCCGTGATGAACGCCACCAACCGGCTGGTTGGGAATCTCATCTTCATGAGGTGACACGCCCGCGCCGCGGAAGGCCATCTGCCTCCCGGGTGGGCTCTTCGCAAGCGTCTGGAATGGACTCCCGCCGGACTCGGCCCCGGCTGTGAAACCTAACTCCCCGAACGGCACGTAGTTACGGCTTGTGCCCACGGCACAGGCCCCGTGGCATGAAGTTGGCCGAATCGGCAGGGGCTCTTGGTAGTACTGAAGGAGAGGAATACGGTGACGCTGCGCTCGATCGTTCCCATTCTGCTGGCTACCCTGCTCGGCTGCTCCGCCGGGTCTGGTGGGCCCGTCACGCAAGCCCCGGCCCCGGCCCCCGGTGACGGCGACAACGTCGAGCCCGCGCCGTCCCGCACGCCCGTGGCGATCGCGTACGACGATTGGGACTCGCCGGCGGATTCGGCTGCGGATGCAGAGATTCTGGCGGCATTGGCCGCGAGTCCCTTCGACTCGGGGGCCCCGGATTATCTGGCTCGTGGGAGTGGAGCGAACTCGGTCACCCCGGTCACCTGGGACATCGAGGTCCAGCCGTTCATCGACCACCATCGGGTGCGCTACTACGTCGAGTTCTTCCAGGATCAGGCGCGGGACCGGTTTGCCATCTGGCTGACGAGGCTGCCGCGCTACGAGGCCATGATTCGGGATGCGATGGCCACGAACGATGTCCCCAGTGACATGGTCTATCTGGCCCTGATCGAGAGCGGCTACTCCAACAGCGCCGTCAGTCGGGCACAGGCGGTCGGCATGTGGCAGTTCATGCGCGGCACCGGCCGCATGTATGGATTGCGCATCGACTACTGGATCGACGAGCGTCGTGATCCCTTCAAGGCCACCGACGCGGCGGCGCGTCACCTGGCCGATCTGCGCGACCGGTTCGGGTCGCTCTATCTGGCCGCGGCTGCTTACAATGCTGGCGCGGGCCGGGTCAGTCGCGGGCTGCGCCGCCTCCCCGCGTCGCAGCGTGATCCCGACGAAATCACCGACGCGACCTTCTTCCAGTTGTATCAGACCCGCTATCTGGTCCGGGAGACGAAGGACTACGTCCCCAAGCTGATCGCGGCGGCCCTCATTGCCAAACAGCCGGAGAAGTATGGCTTCACGGTCCCCGACGACATCGGCCCGTTCAGCTATGACTCCATCACGGTCCCTGACGCGACCGGGCTCGACGTCATCGCGCGCCTGTCGGATACCACACTGCGCGCCATCCGATTCCTGAACCCGCAGTACATCCGTCTGGCCACGCCTCCGGGGGAAGAAGCCCTGGTGCGTGTTCCCGCCGGACGGGGGGTCTCTACCGCGGCGGCGTTCGCCGAGCTTCCGGCGACCGAGCGGGTGACGTATCTGGTCCACGTGGTGAAGAGCGGGGATACCATGGGGCACATCAGCCGTCGCTATGGCGTCTCCCTCAAGTCCCTGCAACTGGCCAATCCTGGCGTCAAGGCCACGGCGCTCCGGATCGGCTATCGTCTGATCATCCCGACGGGCGGAGTGCCGTCCCAGGAGGTCCGGCTGGCCATGCAGGGGAACCCGAACCGTCCCAGCGTATCGTATCATCAGGTGCGCAGGGGGGATTCGATCTGGTCCATCGCCAACCGGTACGGCATCAGCCAGTCGCAACTTCGGGCCTGGAACGGGCTCAGCGGAGACGTGATCCGGCCGGGCCAGACCCTGCGGGTCAAAGCCAGGTAGCTCCGCTCGCAATCCCGGCCCTGAAAGAAAGAAGGCGACGGAACCCCGTCGCCTTCTTCACAGCTATCCCCTGCGAACGGTTATTTCCCCATCACCTTCTGGGCGTACCCATTGGCCGGGTTACCGCCTTCCGACAGGATCTCGCGAACCGTGACCGGCCCGCGGTTATACGCGAGCAATGCGTAGTGAAGGTTGCCGTCGAACCGGGCCATCAATTGTCGCAGGAAGCGGAAGCCGATCCGCAGGTTGATGTCCCGGTCGTACAGCATCTTCTCGGTGATCTCCGGCATGTAGAACCGGGCCGTCGCCGGCATCAATTGGGTGTAGCCGATGGCGCCCACCGAACTTCTGGCCTTGGCCTTGAACGAGCTCTCGATCTGGACCAGGCGGAACCCGATCGCGGGATTGATTCCCTCGGACAGCGCGATGTCATAGATCGCCGCGCTCAGATCGGATGGAATCTGGTAGATCGCCGAGTATTCGATGATGGCGCGAGCCCTGGTCAGCTCGAGATCGCTGACCGCCAGCGCTCCACTCAGCGATTCCAGAGAGTCGAGTGTGGAACGGGCTTCGGCGGGCGTCAGCCCTACTGCGCCGAAGGCGCCGTCGCTGTTGGCCCGGGCACGCTCGACCAGACCGGCCAGGCCACCGAGGACCACCACCGCGCCCAGCAGCAGCCCTCCCCGCGTCACGAGGCGCTGGGTTCGGCTGTTCGAGTTTTCAGTATCGGTCCGTCTCATGACGTCCCTCCCTATATCGTTTCCGGCCCCTGGGCTTCCCGGTGCCAGTCTCCGTGTGTTCCTCCGGTCTTGCTGAGCAGGCGGATGTCGCCGATGCTCATGGACCGGTCAATGGCCTTGACCATGTCGTACACGGTCAGGCAGGCGACCGCGACCGCGGTCAGCGCTTCCATCTCCACTCCGGTGCGCCCGGCCACCTTTGCCGAAGCGGTGAGTCGCACCCCTGGAGTGTCGGGCTCGAGCTCTGCGACCACGCTGATGTGGTCCAGGCCCAGAGGGTGACACAGCGGGATCAACTCCCCGGTGCGTTTGCCACCCATCACTCCGGCCAATTCCGCCACGGCCAGTACGTCGCCCTTTGCCAAGGCCTGTGCTGCCACCTGGCGGTAGGCCTCAGGGCTCATGGTGACTCTGCCCTCGGCCCGGGCCTCTCTGGTACTCACCGGCTTGTCCCCGACATCCACCATCCTGGCCCTGCCGGCATCGTCTACGTGCGACAACTTCATAATGTTTCCGCCAGCAACGTTCCCAACGAGGCGATCAACAGTTGCGGGTTGACGTTGCCCTGCGCCACCTGTCTGGTGGCTCGAACAGCTGCGGCGGCCTTGACCAGCGCCTCCGGTTCGCGGCCCCGAAGCGACTTGGCGACCGGGGCCTGCGCTTGGTGACCCAACGCCTCTCTGGCGGCGTCGTTGAGCTTCTCTGCGACGACGTCCAGCATACCGGTGAAGTCGCCGCGGGCCTGTGCCGGCGTCTGCTTCAGGGCCAGCTCGTACAGCGTGGCCGCGTTGGGCTGGAGGACCGCCTCCAGAAACGCCTCGGCCGCGGCTCGAGCCTTCGCTGCCCCGTCGTCTGCGGCCAGGACCGCCTGCCCGATGGAGCCCTGGGCCTGACGAACCAGCGGCGCCGTGTCCCCTGCTCCAGCGCCTCCTCCGTCTTGCTGGAGGAAGCTGGCGATCTCCTCGTCTGGGAGACGCCCCAGTCTCAACGGGGCCGCACGGGACCGGATGGTCGGGAGGATGCGGTTCGTGTCCTCCGTCGTCAGCACGAACACCGTGTCCTCCGGTGGCTCCTCGAGCACCTTCAGCAAAGCGTTCGCCGCTTCCTGGTTGGCCTCCTGCGGCACCAGACGGTCCGCTTCCCCGATGATGAAGACCTTCCGTCTTCCTTCTACCGGGGTGAGCCCCGCCCGCTTCAACATGACCCTGGCGCTGGCGACCCCATGAATCGCCATCCCATCCGGCGGCCGGTAGAGCGGTTCGGCCCGGCGGTTCGCCACCGCCTGGGCGATGCTCTCCTCGGCCTCGGCCACCTGCTTGTCCGGGTCCCCGGCCTTGGGCCTCGGGATCGGCACGATCCAATGCAGGTCCGGATGCGCCACGTCCATCACCAGTCGGCAACTGCGGCACGCCCCACAGGGCTCCTGGCCCTTGTCCGCATCCTCGCAGAAAATCGTCTGCGCCAACCAGAGCGCCAATCGTTGCTTTCCGACTCCTGCCGATCCGACGATCAGGATGACCTGAGGGAGTCGATCTTCGCTTACCGCCTGGGCCAGTCTGCGCCTGGCCTGGTGGTGGCCGTAGAGTCGGTGTATTGGCATGGGGGAAAGCTAGAATCGGGCCACCGGGTTGTCATGGGCAGGTCATGTAACATGTTTATCCACTATTCTCGACCCGCGGACTGATCACGTAAGCGTTGGTTTCACTGTGGTTTATGCCACCAGCCTTTACTATGTGAGCAGATACTCGCAAAAACAGGATGTGAGCAAGCGCTCACGTTGACGAGGTGATGCCCTTCCGCCGCAACAGATGGACAGCTGAATGAGTCTGTGAGGTAACTGTCGTGACACTAATCTTATGGTGTCGTTAGTGTCGGGGATCTGGAAATGTGGATCGTGGGTGGAGAGAATGTTGGAGAGTCGGTGGAATCTGTTGATTGTCGTTCAGGGCTCCCGGCTGGACGGGGACTCGACGGGAGGAGGTCGGCCGTTGGGAGCGCTCGGGCTCAGTTGCCCTCCTCGTAAGGGCACCCGGAGTCGGGACTCGGACTCGACGCAAAAAGGCGTGCCCGCTGGGCGCGCCTTGGCGCTGAGGCCCTCTTCGTGAGGGCACCCGGAGTCGGGACTCGGACTCGACGCAAAAAGGCGTGCCCGCTGGGCGCGCCTTGGCGCTGAGGCCCTCCTCGTAAGGGCATCCGGAGTCGGGACTCGGATTCGGACTCGACGCAAAAAGGCGCGCCCGCTGGGCGCGCCTTGGCGCTGAGGCCCTCTTCGTGAGGGCACCCGGAGTCGGGATTCGGACTCGACGCAAAAAGGCGCGCCCGCTGGGCGCGCCTTGGCGCTGAGGCCCTCTTCGTGAGGGCCGCACGGCGTTCCGCCGTGCGGAACTCCCGAGGAGGGACTCGAACCCCCGACCCGGTGATTAACAGTCACCTGCTCTACCAACTGAGCTACTCGGGAAAGAGGAAAGCAGGATAACCGGATGAGCGAGGCTGGGTCAAGCTGATGGGGGCCATTTCCGTATGGCCTCGTTGCTTTGCCGGGACCGGCGCCGGCTACGGTCGCGTCTGTCGTTCGAGGTCTTCTAGTGCTGCGCCGATGCCCTCATCGTCGGGAGCGAGGGCGGCGGCCCGCTGCAAGGCATCCCTGGCGCCCGCCAGGTCCCCCGTGGCAGCCTGGGACCTCGCCAGCAGCGCCAGGAACCGGGGGTTCTCCGGTTGCAGCTCTACCGCGGTCGTGAAGTGTCCCTGGGCCTCCAGCGGCTCGTCGATGGCCATCAGGGCCCGGCCGATGTTGGCGTGAGCGTCGGCGTTGCCGGCGTCGGCCTTGAGGGCGCCTTGCCAGGCCACCACCGCGTCAGCCAGTTGCCCGTTCTGGGCCAGCGCCACTCCCAGGTTGTTCCACGCCCCGGCATCCTGGGGTCGGTCCGCGACCGCCAGTCGAAACCACGAGATGGACTCCCCGGCGCGTCCCTGGCTCAGAAGGCTGGTTGCCAGGTCATACCGCGCCGCCCAGTTCCGTGGAGCATAGCGCAGGGTATGGCGCGCCTGGGCCTCGGTGAGCCGGTGCCGGTCTTCCGGCGACGCCAACCGGACCTGGAGCATGAGCGTCGCCATCTCATCGGTCGATTGCAGGCCGAAGCGGACCCGGCGCGGCGGATCGTTCGGGTTCATCGGATTGCCGGCCGAGTTGTCATAGTGGTAGCGCATGGTGACCCGGGTTCCGGCCGGAAGCGCCACGGGATCGTCGAAACGGTATTCCACCTGCTTTCCGAAATCCCACTGTTCGATGGAGAGAATGGTGGTCTCCGTCGAGTCCGGCGCCGTCGCCGTGATGGCCATGCGACGACCGAGGTAGTGGGCGTGAGGATAGGCTGCCAGGATCTCCACCGGCACCGGCAGCTCGATGGCGTCGGTGACTTCGTGGTCCGTTGCCCCCGGGGGAATATCGATGGTCTCATTGGCCAGGAGCACTCTGACCAGCAGCTCGGTCGGCGGGCTGTCGCTGAAGTACAGACCGACGGTCGGATTCAATTGGACGGCGGTATCGCTGGGCGGGAGGTGCAGTTGTACGACGAAATCGCTTCCGCCCGGCAGCCGCCAGGCGCGTTCGGGCGCGCCCGGCATGGGCCTCTTCCCAGGGGTCCAGCCGATGAAATGCCCTTCGGGTGGCTTGGACGCTCCCATGTCCATGTCGCCGAACCCGACGTCCGGATCCGCAGCGTCCCGTTCTCGTGAGTCATGGGTGGCATCGAACTGCAGTACGGCGTGGTGCACGACGCCGGCCGGGCCGGGTCTGAAGTCGGCAGCCGCGACGTATCGCGTCTCCGCCAGGTTCGTTGGCACGACCAGGTTCCGAAAGAGGTCCTTACCGTGGGGCGGGATGACCACCGGCTGGTCCAGCCTGGCGATGTGGTCCGGTTCCCCGAGCGGCCACTCCACGTCCACGACCGCCGACTCCCCGGCACAGGCAGCGATGAGCAGCATCGCCGCCCCGGTCAGGGCGAGCGGCATCGGGTCACGATTGCGCAGTGGTGGGTCGAAACGCGGCATGGGCGAAAAGTGGTCGCGTGACCGCCCCTGAGACAACACCGGCCCCGGAATGGCTCCCGGGGGCGGAAGGGAAGACGACGGTACCCGGCTACTCGACGCGCCGGCCCAGGTCGCGGTAGACCTTGGTGCTGAACTCCAGTACGGCCTCAACCAGGAGCTGCTCCTCGATGGCCAGCTCGAACTCGCGTTGCCGGTCCCGATCGAACCAGCGACGTTCGTTTCGGGTCAGGTCGAGCCGCGTCCAGTCGCCATCGTACACCGCGCGCTCGAATTCGCCGGACTCGACGACTTCGACGGTCCGTTCGGTGACGGCTCTCTGGGTCACGGGATCCACCACCGTATAGTGCATCCGCAGCCGGTAATCGAGTTTGCCCCAACGCCTCAGGTATTGGACCGGCGCGCCGGCCTTGATCTCGGCGGTCCGAATCTCCTCCCGGACGTCTCGTTCGGTAATGGTGAATACTTCGACATCGCCGGTCACGACGGTGTGGGCTCCCAGGTAGCGTCCCAGGCGTGAGGCTTCCGGAGCGGTGAGGAGTGCCGCCCGGTAGCGGTTGTCCCGCATGGCGCGGCGGACTTCCCGTGGCTCGAGGACGGCGATGAACATCGGCGGGTCGGTCCAGGCGACGAGTTCCATTTCGTCATTGAGTGCCGCGAGGAATCCTTCCGGGAGAAAGCGCGCCGCATCATCCGTCCGCCACAATGGCGTGATCGCCACGGGGATCGTTCCCAACTCGATCGCCGTCGCCCGGAGCGTCAAGGCTGCCTCGGCAGCCTCGCTGCCGTTCCCGCCGCTCAGGGCATACGCTTCGTCGGCGTGCTGGACGGCCGAACGGTAGCGCCCCTCGTCCAGGTCGGACTGGCACCACCCCAGATGGGTTCTGACCAGGCCGTCCAGCAGGATGTCGACCTGTTCGGACGACGGGTAATACCGATCCGCCCGGTCATAGGCACGCTCGGCGGCGTACCACTCCGCCCGGGCTTCGGCCTCCTGGCCGTCTTCGATGAGTACCGTGATGGCCTCGTCGAACAGGGCGCGCCGCCGGGCCTGATAGCCTTCCGGAAGAGGAGGCCTCTCGCCCACCGCCGCCATTTCGTTGAGAAAGCCTTCCAGCCTGAGGTAGCTGTCGGCCGCGTCAGGCTGGCGCCCTGAGGCCACGGACAGGTCGGCACTTTCGAGGAATTCTCCGACTGCCATGGGCCCAACCGCCTGGAGCCGTTCGCGCGCTTCGGCATGATCCCGGTCCTTCTTCAGGGCGTCGATGTACTTGCGCGCCGCTTCGATGTAACGGCCCTCAGCCTCCAGCTCCTGGCCTTGCTCATAGCGTTTGTTGGCGCTGGCGCAGCCAGCCGTGACCACGACCAGGCAGAGCATCAACCAGCCCAGGGATTGTGATGACGTGCGGGAAACGGGAGCCTTCCAAGGCCAGTACATGAGCTTCTCCAGCTGTGTCGAGATGGTGGCTCTTCCTCGGGGAGCCGGTACGCGATCGGGGTCGGAAAAAGCACCATTTGTGCCGGGACCAGGAGCCGCTGGATCAGGGCCGGTCTTCATCCCCGGGCAAGGCCCCAGGGCGCTGGATCGCGCCGCGGCCGCCTCGGCATGGCCCAGAATAACTTGCTGTGCCACAGGTACTTACGGCGCGTAGTCTTCAGTCGGCTGCGACTTGCAGAAAGATTGTATACAAAATAGTATACAATATGACCGTGTCTCGACCACGTCCCCGACAGCCGTCCCGCGGGTCCTCCCACTGGGCCTACCACCGCATTCGGGACCTGATCGTTGCAGGCCGCCTGTCTCCGGGCGCCAGGCTGGTCGAGACAGAACTGGCCGGAGCCCTGGGCCTCAGTCGCGGAGCCGTTCGCCCAGCTCTGTTGCGACTCCGCCAGGAGGGGTTCGTGACGGCCAAGCGACCCGGCAAGCAGGCAGGCCTGGTGGTCGCCGCTCTCACCAGTGCCGACGCCGTGGACCTCTTCGCCGTCCTGGGCGAGTTGGAGGGCCTGGCAGCGGCCGAAGCCGCCCGCTCCGCCCCCGACGTCCACCAGCACCTTCTGGAAGAGCTGAGCGCCATCCAGCTGACGCTGGAACAGGCGGCCTCGACCGCTGCCGGAAGTGCAACCGACTTCCTGGACCTCGATCGGCAGTTCCACCAGGCCATCCTCGGGGCCGGCGCCCGACCGGGGCGACCGCGGCTGGAGGCGCTGCACGCCTCGCTCCGACCGCAACTCGACCGGTACTCGCTGCTTTACGCCGGGCACATTCCGGGGCACCTTCCCGTCGTCGTCGACGAACACGCCGACATCGTGTCAGCCCTGAGGTGCCGGGACGCGGAGCGCGCCCGCGTCACCGTGCGGGCCAACTGGCAATGTGGCGCGGACCGCATGGTGGAGGCGATCAACAAGCTCGGGGCCTTGGGCGACTGGTCGGCGGCTATTTGGCAGGATGACTCGTGATCGACAAGCTGGAGGGTTGATGGATCTGGGATTGGACGGAAAGGTCTTTCTGGTGGGAGGTGGAAGCCGGGGCCTCGGTTACGCGGTCGCGGAAGCGCTGGCGGGTGAGGGGGCACGGGTCTCCATCATGGCCAGGGATGAGGCTGCGGTACTCGAGGCGGCTGCCCGTTTGTCGGAGGGTGGGGCCGAGGTGGTTGGGGAATCCGTGGACGTGCGTCAGCCCGGGCAGATCGAGGGCTGGGTAACCCGGACGGTGGAGCGGTGGGGTGCGCTGCATGGGGCATTGAGCAATGCCGGCGGGCCGCCTCCAGGGGAGTTCCGGACCTTCGACGACAGTGCCTGGCGAGAGGCGTTCGACCTCATCGTCCTGAGCGCGGTTCGCCTGTGCCGGTCCACCATTCCGCACATGGAAAGTGGTGGCGGCTCTCTGGTGTTCGTCACGTCCTCGTCCACCAAGGAACCCATCCCCAACCTGAGTCTGTCGACCGTCACACGGGCTTCGGTGGCGGCGTTGTCGAAAGATCTGGCACGGCAGTACGCCGCCATGGGCATTCGTTGCAACCACCTGGTGCCGGGCAGGATCGACACGTCGAGAGTGCGTTCCCTCGACACGGCCAACGCCAAACGGGCCGGGATCAGCGAAGAAGAGGCGTACCGACGTTCCATCGCGACCATACCGATGGGCCGCTATGGCGATCCGGCCGAATTCGGACGTGCGGCAGCGTTTCTGCTGTCGCCGGCAGCGTCGTACATCACCGGCGCCACCCTCCAGGTGGATG
>JBDHIK010000199.1:0-3793 GCA_039587475.1 Gemmatimonadota bacterium
GACATCCCCGAAGTGACGAGCGATTCAGAGCTTCTCGCCATGACGCCTGACGACGTCGCACCGAACACGGGGCAGATCTTCAGGTTCGGGAACGAGCCGGGAATCCTCGTTCGCACGCCGGAGGGTGAGCTGAAAGCGTTTTCAGCGAGGTGCCCACACCTGGACTGCACGGTCCAGTACCGGGACGACCTGAGCAGGATCTGGTGTGCTTGTCATAACGGGCACTTCGATCTGCAGGGACGCAACGTTGCGGGGCCGCCCCCCGAACCATTGGAGGGGTTCGACGTGAACGTCCGCGGTGAGGAGATCGTCGTGAGCCGGCGCACCTGATGCATACGGAGCAAGGCGGCCAGGCGTCCGGAGGATGGAAGGGCTTGGTCATGTCACTCGTGGAGTGGCTCGACACCCGGCTGGGCTTTTCGGCCCTTTATCCGTTTATCAAGAAGAAGGACGTGCCGATACACCGCCACTCCTTCTGGTACTACATCGGAGGCATGGCGCTCTTCCTGTTCTTTCTCCAGATCGGGACGGGTACGCTCCTACTGTTCTACTACCGACCGAGTGCCGACGGCGCGTATGAGTCGGTGCAGTTCATCATGTCGGAGGTGCAGTTCGGGTGGTTGATACGCTCGATCCACTCATGGGGCGCCAACCTCATGATCTTCATGGCCTTGGTGCATCTGTTCAGCGTGATGCTCATGAAGGCCTACAGGAAGCCCCGTGAGCTCACGTGGGTAACCGGCGCGCTGCTGCTTTTCGTGGCCATGGGTCTCGGCTTCACGGGTTATCTCCTGCCGTGGAATGAGCTGGCCTTCTTCGCCACGCGCGTGGGGACGGAGATCCCCGGCGTGTTCCCCATCGTGGGACCGTTCATCCGGGAGTTGGGGCGGGGCGGGGCGGACGTGTCAGGCGCGACCCTGACGCGCTTCTACGCGCTTCACGTGGCCATCCTGCCGGCTACCGCCTTCGCCCTGGTTGCGATCCATGTGCTTCAGGTTCAGAAGCACGGAATGAGCGTGCCCCCAAGCATCGAATCCGAAGGCGGCGCGAAGAAGTCCATCAAGTTCTTCCCGCAGTTTCTTTTGCGCGACCTGGTCGGGTGGCTGGCTGCTCTCGCCATCCTGGCGGCTGCGGCCGCGTTCTTCCCGGCCCACCTCGGCGACAAGGCCGACGCATTCGCTCCGGCGCCCGTCGGCATCAAGCCGGAGTGGTACTTCATGTTCATGTTCCAGACGCTGAAGTACCTGCCCAGTCACATCATGGGCATCGATGGGGAGCTGCTGGGGGTAAGTGCCTTCAGTCTGGCGGGAGCGATCCTGGTCTTTGTGCCCTTCCTGGATCGACCCAAACCCGGCGCGAAGCCCAAGCGCCTCTGGACCTACCTGGCCTACGCATCGTTGGCCTACGTCATCGTGCTCACGTATCTGGGATACACGGTCAACCCGGCACTGTAAGAGCATCAGGGGACGAAGAACGCCGCCGAGGGGAGGAACTTCCCTCGGCGGCGTCTTGTTTTGTGGCTTCTTCGCCTCAGTCGAGCCAGAACGGGGGCCGTAGCACTCCCTCCTGGAACGTCGCCACGAAGGCCACCAGGTCCCAGATCTGGTTCTCGGTGAGCACGGTGCCCCAGGACGGCATCGACTCGCTATGGGTAGAGCTTCCCCCGTCGCTGATCTTGCGGAAGAGACCGACCCAATCCCCTCCGGTGATGAGCGAGTCGGCGGTGAAGTCCGCCGGGCTCACGTTCGTGAACGTCTCAGAGGCGGTGCCTTCACCCGTGCCGCTCAGGCCGTGACAGCCCGCGCATCGATCGTCGAAGATCGACTTGCCGGCCAGGGCGCTCCCTGGGATCTCAGGTGGATAGACCAGGACTGGTACGAAAGAGAGCGCGTGGGCGAAGTGCTCGGGCTCCATAATCGAGGCGACATACCGCATATGCGCGGGGGTGGGCTCCGAGCCCCCTGACCCGCTCCTGAATCTACGCAGAAGGGACTCGGTCGACGCCCGGGCGTAGTCGAGAGTGTGGAACGTCGGCGGCATGGTCGATGATCCGGTCTCTATGGCCGGTCCGTCCCCCCGCCCCGACACACCGTGGCAGGTCCAGCACATAGTCTCGTAGATGACCCACCCTTCCTGTTGCTCCTCAGTGAGTTCGAACGGCATGTGGCCGCTAACAGCTGCTGCAGACGATCCAGGGATAGCCGCCTCCGGCGTCTCCCCACAGCCAGCGATGATCAGGAACAAGGCGATCAGGGCGAACTTCCGCATTGTGACCTCCGAGCAAGCGCCCAAGGAGAAGATGTGCGGGGCGGAACGCTTCGGTTCCGTATCCCAGGATTCTAACGTGCTGTGGGGCGTCATGGTCACCCGCCCTGGCCCAGCATTCTGAGGTAAGCCGCGAGGTCCCGCATCTCGTTGCCCTGGAAGAGTGGCCAAGGGATGCCGGTCTCCTGCCCGAGGTCGTACATACCGGGTGCGTGGTTCCACATGGCCGTCGTCAGGCTCAGTGGATTCCCCACGACTTCGGAATCAGCGAGAACGGCGGCGATGGCGGCCGTGCCATCGCCGGTGTGGCACGAGGTGCACCCCTTATCAGCGAAGAGAGCCTCACCGGCCTGGACATCCCCGTCCGCCTCCTCGAACCGTAGGTAGTACAGGAAGGCGATCACGTCGGCCAGTTCGGAATCATCGAACTGGGGGAACGGGACGCCCAGCGCTGCCAGCCCAGCAGTCATGTTTGCAGAGTGATTCCATAGCTCCCCCGCAATCTCCGAGGCCCTTAGCGCCTGAATTCCTGCTCGGAGGTCGGGTCCTGATGAGGTTCCGCGACCTGCGGCTCCATGACACGTCCCACAACTCTTCTCACCGAAGAGCCGCGCACCCCGGATCGGGTCCGGAGGGGGCAGCAGAATCGGCTTGCGTCCTCGCACACGCGCTGCATACCGGATGAAGGACTGGATGTGCACGATCTCGTCGCCGTAGAACTGCGGCATGGGTATGCCGGCGGCGGCGAGCTGGGACCTCATCACAGGGCCGTGGTTCCACATTCCGGCGGCCAGTGGAATGGGGGCGATGTATTCGGAGTACTTGTCCAGGGATGGACCCAGTCGGCCGCCCTCACCTCCGATCTGGTGACATTCGAGGCAGCGTTTCTCGATGACCCACTGAGAGCCGACGGCAGGGTCTCCCGGTTCGTCGAACAGCTTCACGTAGTACACGTAGCTGATGACGTTGGCGAGCTCGGATTCGGTGAAGGCACTCCAGGCAAGCCCGCTGCTGCGCACGGTCTCGATCATCTGGGGCGTGTGGTTCCAGAACATCCCAGCCAGCTGCAGAAGGCTCCGTCCACGGCCCGAACGCCCCAGATCTGGGCCGAGTTCGCCGCCGTTCCCCCAGATTGCATGGCACCGGACGCACCCGCGCTCCGAGAACAGCTGCTCGCCCGCCGTAGGATCGCCCGTAAAGTGCTCGTCGCCCGAGAAGTGCCCCGGCAGTTGGGCTCCGAGTGGGACCGTCCAGGCCAGAGCCAGTGCCACGGTCGTGAGGGCCGTCGCCAGCGCCCTTCGGGACGTCGTCCCGGAATGCGTCAACGTGCTCATTGGCTCCCTCCCCCGGGAAGGTAGGTTCCCACGAGGGCATGTATTGGCCCAGTGCGGCGATCTCCCAGCGGGGGTTCACCGAGGTCGGCACCACGATGTTGAAGCGCTCCAGCCACATGCCGATCATCACCGGAACGCTGGCCCAGACCGTGCCTATGGGGGTGCGGGTCGCCTTTCGCGCCATGAGCACGAAC
>JBDHIK010000200.1:0-3622 GCA_039587475.1 Gemmatimonadota bacterium
ATAGGAGAGGGTCTCGAACCCCACTCCGTAAGTCCATGCCCGCCAAAAAGATGGCGACCCCCGGTGATGGCGCGCTGGCCGTCGCCAACCAGGCTTGACGGGGTCGGGACCAGAGGATAGTTTGGGGCACCTCAACTGCAGCCGACTCCCCAGATACCACGACCATCAAGCTCCCGGCACCTTCGGGAGCCGTAGACCGTCTTTCGAGAGCCTCAGCCCCACCTTCCGCCTCCCATTCCCTGCCGTCGACACCCCGCTGGGAGTGCCGCCCGCCCTGGAGTCCTGACCCGTGGATATCGCCGAACTGAAACAGAAATCCGTCAAGGAGCTGCACGCGCTGGCGGAGGACATGTCCATCACCAACTACTCCGGACTCCGGAAGCAGGACCTGATCTTCCGCATCGAACAGACCCTGCTCGATGCCGACACCGTCATCCGGGGTGAAGGCGTCCTGGAGATCCTCCCTGAGGGGTACGGCTTTCTGCGGAGCCAGGACTGGAACTACCTCTACGGCCCGGACGATATCTACGTGTCGCCCAGCCAGATCAAGCGCTTCGACCTCCGAACCGGCGATACGGTTCTGGGCCAGGTGCGCCCTCCCAAGGAGGGCGAGCGCTACCTGGCTCTGCTGAAGGTGGAGGAGGTCAATTACGAGCCTCCAGAGAACACCAAGCATCGCATCGCGTTCGATAACCTGCGCCCGCGTTACCCGGACGCTCGCCTGGGGCTGGAGCCCAAGGACGGTGACCTGTCGATGCGCGTCGTCGACCTGTTGTCACCGATCGGTCGCGGGCAGCGCGGACTCATCGTGGCGCCGCCCAAGGCCGGCAAGACCATCCTCCTGCAGAAGCTGGCCAACGCCATCAAAGAGAACAACCCGGACGTCGTGTTGATCGTGCTGTTGATCGACGAACGTCCTGAGGAAGTCACCGACATGCAGGAAAACGTCGATGCCGAGGTCATTTCCTCGACCTTCGACGAACCGGCCGACCGGCACGTCCAGGTTGCCGACATGGTCATCGAACGCTCCAAGCGACTCGTCGAACACGGCCGGGACGTCGTCATCCTCCTGGACTCCATCACCCGCCTGGCCCGTGCCCACAACGTGGTCATTCCGCACTCGGGCAAGATCCTCTCGGGCGGCGTGGACGCGAATGCCCTGCAGAAACCGAAGCGGTTCTTCGGTGCCGCCCGGAACATCGAGAACGGGGGCAGCCTGACCATCATCGCCACCGCATTGATCGATACCGGGAGCCGAATGGACGAAGTCATCTTCGAAGAGTTCAAGGGCACGGGGAACATGGAGCTGGTGCTCGACCGCCGGCTGGCCGACCGACGCGTCTATCCGGCCATCGATATTCAGCGGACGTCCACGCGGAAGGAAGAGCTGCTGCTGGGGTCGGACGAGCTGAACCGTGTCTACCTGCTACGGAACTTCCTGGCAGACATGCCAACGGTCGAGGCTCTGGAATTCCTGCTGGAGCGGATGAAACGCACCAAGACCAACAAGGAGTTCTTCGCCACGATGGCGGAGTAGGCGATGCCGCTGCCTCCGTCGGGCCCGCTCCTCGGGATCGACTGGGGAGAAGTCAGAACCGGGGTCGCCCTGTGCGACGACCTCCGTCTCATCGCCAGCCCCCTCACGACCTTGACCCAGCGCCGGGGGAAACGCTTCCCGCTGGGGGAGCTCCTGACCCTCATCGAAACCCACCACCCCGTCGGAGCGGTGCTCGGCCTGCCGCTGGCGCCGGACGGCGGCGAAGCGCCGTCGACCACGGCGGTCCGCCATCTGGCTGCCACATTCGAGAAGAAGCTCCCCATCCCGGTGGTGCTCTGGGACGAGCGCCTGACCACCTCGCGGGCCCTCAGGGTCGTCCGCGAGCAGGGGGGCAGCACCCGTGGACGCAAGAAAGACGTCGACGCCCTCGCGGCAGCGATTCTGTTGCAGCACTACCTCGACAGCCACCGGGAAGGCCGGTGAGGCACACCGCCTGGCTCCTGGTCGCGGCCGTGCTGGCCTGTGGGCCGGCGCCGGACGCACCACTGGAACGATTCACGGTACCGGCGGGCGCCGGGCTGGCCCAGGTCACGGACACGCTGGTGGCCCGAGGGCTGGTCGCCCACCCCCGGTGGTTCACGCTGGTCGCAAGGGTTCGCGGGCTCGATCGTACCATCAAGGCGGGAGTCTACGAGCTCCCGGCAGGCACCTCCGCCTCGGCCATCCTCACCACATTGGCCACGGGCCAGGAGGCCATGCAACGCCTCACCATTCCCGAAGGCCTGACCAGGGAGGACGTCGGGAGTGTGGTGGAAGCCAGCCTCGGAATCGACGCCGGCGCATTCGTGGCCGCCACCAGGGACACCAAACTGGTCAGGCGGGTTTCGCCGAACGCATCGCATCTCGAGGGCTACCTCTATCCCGAGACCTACGTCGTTCCGGTCTCGATGACGACCAGACGTCTCGTCGAAACCATGGTCGCCGCGTTTCTCGAGGACTGGTCACCCGGGTGGGATCGACGGCTGGACACCCTCGGCCTGACGCGCCATGAGCTGGTGACCCTGGCTTCGATCGTGGAAGGCGAGGCCCAGGTCTCGGACGAGCGTCCCATCATCGCCGGCGTCTACCACAACCGGCTGCGGCAGGGCATGCGCCTGCAGGCGGATCCGACAGTACAGTACGCCATTCAGCAGGCCACCGGCCGGCGCAAGACCAGGCTGTTCCTCAAGGACTACGAGTTTCAGTCACCCTACAACACCTACTTGATCGATGGCCTGCCTCCAGGGCCGGTCTCCTCACCGGGACGGGCCAGCATCGAAGCGGCATTGTATCCCGCTGATGTCCCTTACTTGTATTTCGTGGCAAGCTCGGGCGGGCGCCATGTCTTCACCGCCACGTATCAGGAGCACCTGGACGCCATCCGCCGGATACGGTCGCCCTAACGGACGGTCGCGGCATCCCAGGCGTCTCGATAGCGTCGCGCGGCCCCCGAGATGTCGTCGTGACCGAGGATGCCCGACACGACGGCGACGCCGGCGGCCCCACATCCGGCAAGTGCGGAAACGTCCTCAGGACGCACTCCGCCGATCGCAACACAGGGAACGCTCTGGGCCCGACCGAGAAACCCGGCGAATCCCTCCAGGCCGATGGCCGGCCCGGCCGCCTTACTCGGGGAAACCCGAAATGGACCGACCCCCCAATAGTCCGCCCGGGACCCGTCGAGCACCTCGTCCTCCTGCCCCACCGAGGCCCCCACCACGAACGCCGGCGGCGCGATCTTCCGCGCCAGGGAAACCGGCACGTCGTCCCGGCCAAGGTGTGCGCCCGCGGCGCCGACCGCGAGCGCGACGTCAAGGCGGTCGTTGACGAAGACCGGCACCGCCACCGCCGCCATGATCCGTCGGGCAAGCGCGGCAAGCTCCCGCGCTGTGGCCGAACCGTGCCGTACCTGAATCGCGGTCACCCCACCCGCCACGGCCGCCAAACAGACCTCCACCCAATCCCGGTCCGCCACCGCGACTTCATCGGTCACGAGCAGCAGGCGAAGGTCCGCGACGCCCAGGGCGCCTCGGGGACGCTCAGTCGACGACGTCACCGTCGATGACGTGGATCCAGTTCGCGATG
>JBDHIK010000201.1:0-3604 GCA_039587475.1 Gemmatimonadota bacterium
CATCGGCGCCTCGTCGGCCGGCTCGAAGTTGCGGCCCACCATGGGACTCACGCCCAGGATGTCGAACAGGTTGGCCGTGGCCCAGGCCGTTGTGATCTCCTCGGCGCGACCGTCGCCCGTCAGAGCCGCGTTCACGGCAACCGCTCCGGCGAAGCCCTCGAACAGTCTGGTCTCGTTGCGGTAGTCGATGAAGTCCGGCCCCGACACCAGCGCCCGCGGCTGATTGGTGGTCTCGGTCCACACCAGGGCCAGCTCTTCGGGGTCCTCGTAGGGCAACGGCTGGAACAGGACGGCGTTGGCCACCCCGAAGATGGCCACGTTGCTGCCGATGCCCAGCGCCAGTGTGGTCACCACCACGGCGGTGAAGCCGGGACGGCGGGCGAAGGATCGCAGCGCGTAACGGATGTCCTGCAGCAAGACGCTCATGGCATGCTCCAAATCATCGCTACCGGCCGGGGATCCGAAGAGCTGGAGGGCCGGATTGAGGATACCGAACATATGCCGAAGTTCGGAGGTGCGCCAGACCCCGGGTTCGGCTGCGGTCCCATGGCCGCCGCGACCGAGGAGTCTCGAGTGAAACACCGCTGGTGTCGCTCCGGGGGGCGAGCGGGATGTGACGGCGCTGGCCAACGCACCCCTGGAGGCCTAACCTTGAGCATGTTCCTGGAGTTCCTCCATGCCTGACATCGATGGCCTCAAGGCTGCGCTCGCCGACCGCTATTCCATCGGTCGGGAGCTTGGTGCCGGAGGCATGGCCACCGTCTATCTCGCCGAGGATCTCAAGCATCACCGCAAGGTGGCCATCAAGGTCCTGCGTCCCGACCTGGCCTCGGTCATCGGCCCCGAGCGCTTCCTGCGCGAAATCCAGATCGCCGCCAACCTGACCCACCCGCACATCCTGCCGTTGCACGACTCGGGGGAGGCCGGGGGCTTCCTCTATTACGTGATGCCGTACCTCGAAGGCGAGACCCTCCGACAGCGCCTCGATCGCGAAACACACCTCTCGCTGGAGGACGCACTCCGCATCACGAGAGAGATCGCCGACGCCCTGGGTGCTGCCCACCGGCAAGGGGTGGTCCACCGCGACATCAAACCGGAGAACATTCTGTTCACCGAGGGCCACGCGGTCATCGCCGACTTCGGCATTGCCTGGGCCGTGACCGAGGCCGGCGGTGAGCAGCTCACCGAAACGGGGTTGTCGGTCGGCACGCCGGCCTACATGAGCCCGGAGCAGGCCGGCGGCGAACATGAGATCGACGGCCGCTCGGACATCTACTCGCTGGGCTGCGTTGCCTTCGAAATGCTGGTGGGCGAGCCGCCGTTCACCGGCCCGACGCCGGTCGCCGTCACGGCCAGGAAGCTGACGGAGCCGGTACCGCGCATCGGCGTGGTGCGCGACGTGCCAGGGGCGGTGGAAGACGCCATACAGAAGTCATTGGCCCGGGTGCCTGCGGATCGTTTTGCGGCACCTGAGCAGTTCTCGGCGGCGTTGACTTCGGCATTCACCGGTGGCCAGGTCCACGATTCCCGTGAACGACCGGCTCCACGGAGAACCGGCCCGCTCATGGGACTGGCTGCCCTCATCGTGGTCGTGACGGGGGCGCTCGGCGTGTGGTGGGCGACGTCCAGCGAAGTGGAGGCGCCGGCCGTGGCGCCGGGGCTCGCCGTGTTGCCGTTCGACAATCTCGGCAGCCCGGATGAGGATTATTTCGCCGCCGGGATGACCGAGGAGATTACCAGCCGGCTGGCCGAGATCAGCGGGCTCCGGGTCATCTCGCGCCAGAGCGCCATGCAGTACCAGGACTCCGAGAAATCGCTGGGCCAGATTGGTGAGGAACTGGGCGTCGATTTCGTGCTCGAGGGTACCATTCGAACCGACCGGACGCAGGACGGCGTGGGACAGATGCGGGTGACCCCACAGCTCATCAACGTCACCGACGACGCCCACCTGTGGACCGACCGGTACACCATCACCCTGGTGCCCGGCGAGATCTTTGCCGTCCAGGAACGGCTGGCCGAGGAGGTGGCCCGGGCGCTGGACGTGACATTACTCGAGCCCGAACGTCGCCGGCTGGCATCCCGGCCAACGGACAACCTCGAGGCGTACGATTTCTTTCTGCGAGGGAACGAGTACGCCAATGGCGACCGAGAGGACTCCGAGATTGCCTTGGCCATGTACGAGCAGGCCGTGGCGCTGGATTCGACGTTCGCCGAGGCCTACGCCCATCTCTCGCGCACGCACTCGTGGTTCTGGTGGTTGTTCTGGGATCGAACCGAGGAGCGCCTGGCCCTGGCCAAGGCCGCGGTCGACCGGGCGCTGATGCTGGACCCGGATTTGCCGGAGGCCCATGCCGCGATGGGCTATTACCACTACTGGGGTTTCCTGGACTACGACAACGCCCTCAGGGAATTCGCCATTGCCCAAGCCGCCCAACCCAACAACAGTGATGTGGCTCTTGGGATCGCCTTCGTTCGGAGGCGACAGGGTCGTATACGGGAATCCCTGGCGAGCTTCCACAGAGCCCTGGAACTGGAACCCCGGTCCGACCGGGTCGCTGGCCACCTGGGGTACACCTACAGCCTGGCGCGCAACCGTGACGAGGCGGCACGGTACGTCGACCGGGCCGTCGCTCTCAGTCCGGACGAGCCTGGGCCGTATATCCAGAAGGCGTGGGTGATCCATTTGAGACACGACGGCGATACCCAGAAGGCGCGGTCCGTGCTGGAGGAAGCCGGTGACGTGGTCGCCGACCATGAGGTCGTTGACCGGCTCTGGGTTCTCCTCGACGTGGTGGATCGCGACTTCGAACGGGCCAGGGAACGGCTCGCTCTCATGCCCCCGGTGGCGCTTTCGGATCAGTACCGCTTCCTGCTGACGGCACAGTTGCGGGCCGAGGTCGAGCTGTGGTCGGGGAACGCCGTCGCCGCGCGGGCCTACTACGACTCCACCCGGATGGCGCTGGAGCCGCTGGTGCGGGATCAGCCGGATGACGCGCGCTACCACAGCAGCCTGGGCATCGCGTACGCCGGGTTGGGCCGCACCGAGGACGCCGTTCGCGAGGGCGAACTGGGGGTCGAGCTGCTCCCGGTGAGCAGAGAGGCCTGGCGCGGGGCCTACCGGGTCGAGGACCTGGCCCGGATCTACACCATGGTGGGCCGCCCCGACGACGCGATCGATCAACTCGAGTTCCTGCTGTCGAACCCCTCCGACGTCACCACCACTATCCTGGCACTCGACCCCACGTGGGACCCGTTGCGCGATCGGCCCCGCTTCCAGCGGTTGCTGGAGTAGGCAGGATGCGGTCGGTGCTCAGGCGTCGGAAGCGTCGGGGTCCTTGAGACGCGCCAGATCGTCCGTCACCTCTGGGGGCACCAGCAGGTCGTCGGCAATCTGGGCCACCTCGTCCGCCGCGCGCCACGCCATTTCGAGACCCTTGAGCTCCCCCGCCAGCGCCCGGCGCTCCTGCTCTTCGTGCAGGGCCATCTCCAGGGCCAGCTTGGTCGGCTTGGGGAGGGAGTTGATCAAGCCCTGCTTCTTGGGTTTGACGCCTTTCAGGCGGTCCTGCTGCGACAAGTCGTGCGGCACCCGTTCGAGGTAAGCCAC
>JBDHIK010000202.1:0-3811 GCA_039587475.1 Gemmatimonadota bacterium
CCTTCACCAGGATCAGGTGGTTGACGCCCTCCTTGATGATGGGCGAGCCATGCGGCGTCTCGGCCGCCTGGTAGTGGCTCCGGACCGAGGCCACCTCACCCGTGATCGAGACGTCCCGGTCCACTTCCCACTCGAAGAAGGCCCGGGGCGCGATGCGGGGCCGCGCGTCCGCCTGGAAGGCGTCCTCGGTCATGACGGCCCGGACCCGGTCCTCAAAGGCGTTGGGCGACACGCGGGCCTCGGGGTGGAACAGCGACTTGGAGAGCTCCCACTCGCGTTCGGAGTCGTCCGTGCCCGAGATGGACTCGTAGAGCACGGTCATGATGCGTTCGATGGCGGCGAGGTCGGAGGGGGGTGCGGTAGGGGCCATGGGGTTGGTCCTTGGGAGTGAGCGGGCTCCCAGCCGTCCTACCTGGCAAGCAGTGTCGCCAGTGTCTCACGTATCTCCTGCGTCACGCGTTCGACCGGCGGCTCGGGGTCGGACAGGAGTGCGAGCGCCCGGGTGTAAGCCTCGATGGCACGTGCCGTATCTCCCGTGGCCAGACTCAGCCGGCCCTCCATCACCAGGGCCGGGGTATGAAGATTGTCCTCGGTGACCAGATAACGGACCCGTTTGCTGAGGCGCAAGGCATCGGCGTACCGCCCGTGTATCTCGTACAACTCCGCCAGCGTCAGCCCGTAGGAGAGCGTGGCCCAGGGGACCATGCCCGCGGGCATCCCCGTCAAAAGCGAATCGGCGTGGCGCAGGGCGGCCAGGTTGGCCGATGTGTCCTGGATTGCGTCGATGACGGCGAGACAGGCCAGGAGGTACATCCCGACGTTTGGGTCCTCGACGTACGCCTCGAGACTGTCGGCCATGGCGCGGGCCCACCCGGCGTCGCCCCCACGGGCGTGCCACATCCCCAGAGGACATTCCGCTTCTCCCTGTGCCGACGATACCATCCCGGCATAGCCGTCCTGGACCGCGCCGCGCAGGCTGTCGAGAGCGATCCAGTCGGCCATCCCGCCCTGGCTCAGCCAAAAGATGCGGCCGGCGGCGCGATCGTCCTGGAAGAAGTTCTCCATGACCCGCCACGCCGCCGCCGGCCGGCCGCGGTTGATGTGATAGAAGTGGAGGTCCAGCATGGTCTCGCGCTGTTCGCTTCGATCGACCGTGGGCGATGCCTCCAGGAGTGCGGCCGCCCGGTCCGCCTGTTCCAATCCCATACCCAGCCGCCCGGCCCAGACCATGATCCGGGGGTAGGCCCCACGCGGCAGCGAGTCCATGCGGGCCTCGAAGTCCCCGATGGCGGCGCTGTCCCCCAGGAGCCAGATGCCGCTCCACCAGAGCGGGTCGACCCCGCTGCCGTCGGGTGGGTGGGCCGCCACGTACTGCCGGATGAACGCCGTGTCGTTGGCCATGAAGCGCAACTCCTGAGCGTGGCGGGCGGCCTCAGGTGTGAACTCGCTCCGGGCCAGGGCGGAGTCGAACGCCTCGGCGGCCAGCCGTACATGGTCGTCGACGTCCAGCATGGCGCCGTTGTGAAGGAGCAGGTCGCCCAGCAGCAGCCAGGCCGAGGCGTTGTCCGGGGCTTGGATGGTGGCCTGATGGGCGAACTCGAGCGTCTCGGCGCCGGACAAGCCGGCCTCGCGCGTTGTCGCGTAGAAGGCATCCAGCAGGGCCTGGTCGGGCTCACTCAGCTGATCCCGGTGGGCCAGCGCCAGCTCCATGGCCCGCGGCCGCTCGCCCAGGTAGCGCGACTGGTCCGGCAGCCACATCGCCACTTCCAGGTAACCCATGGCCGCCAGGGCGAAGGTGGTGTCCGCCTGAAAGGCCTCGATGAAGTGCCGGCTGGCCTCGACGCGGTCGCTGGCCCTGCGGGCCCGCCAGCCTTCGACGTAGGACCGGAGCGCTTCCTGCGAACGGGTCAGCAGGTTGGAGGCCCGGTCGGCCTCGTCCACCAGGGTGATGAGGATCTGGCCGTAGATGCGGTCCACCGCCGTGACCGCGCCGAGCGTGTCGAGCCGGACCCGCACCGGGTCCATGAGCTCGTTGCCGGTCTCGGTATGGTACAGACGCGCCATCACGAGTC
The DNA here is from genome assembly GCA_039587475.1 of Gemmatimonadota bacterium. Lineage (GTDB taxonomy): Bacteria > Gemmatimonadota > Gemmatimonadetes > Gemmatimonadales > GWC2-71-9 > N074bin45. The sequence goes on from JBDHIK010000202.1 coordinate 2,073, forward strand.
GCTCGCGGCCGTCCGACTGCACGTCTCCCATCAGGTAGACTCCGGCCCCGACCTGGCGCGCGACCCTCGAGGCCTCCGTGGGGGTCAGTCGGTCGTCCCACGACTTGCCCGCGTCCTCCAGCGCCTCGTCGATCTTGCGTTCGGACACGGCGGTGAGGCCCGCGGTGCCCTCCAGGAGCGGGGCGATGCTGACCGGGATGGCCGTGGCGAGCCAGCGGTCGCTGTCGTCGGGCGCCTGGAGGGAGAAGGGGAGGACCGCCACCAGGCTGGAATCGAGCGTGATCGCGGGTGGGCGGGTGAGGAGCCACGTCACGATCGCGCCCACCACGACGACGGCCGCCACGACGAACGTCCGGACTCGCTTCCGGGACGTCACCGGGGACGCGGTCCGCCGGGCCGCGACCACGAACTCGCCCGCCGTCTTGAAACGATCCGCCGGGGACTTGGCCATGGCCCGCTCGATGGCGTACCACACCGGGTCGGGAATGCCGGGCCGCACGGTCCGGAGATCCGGCGGCGGATCCAGTGCGTGCTTGCGGATGATGACCTGCTGGGTCCCCGTGAACGGCGGTTCGCCCGCCAGCATCTCGTACAGCACGCAGCCCAGGGCGTAGACGTCGGTGCGGTGGTCGAGCTGGTCGGCGGTGGCCTGCTCGGGGCTCATGTAGAGCGGAGTGCCCACGGCCACGCCGGTGCTGGTGAGCTTGCTGCCCTCCTCGGCCTGGATTACGGCCCGGGCGATGCCGAAGTCGGCCAGCCCCACACGCCCGTCCGACAGGAGGATGTTCTCCGGCTTGACGTCGCGGTGGACGATGGGGGGATTCCGCGCATGGGCGAAGTCGAGCGCGTTGGCGACGGCCTCGGCGATGTCGAGCGCGTCTTCGACTGAGAGTTGTTTCTCCCGGTCCAGACGGTCGCGCAGGGTCTCGCCCTCGAACAGCGGCATGACGCAGTAGACCACGTCGCCGTCGTGGCCGGAGCCGATGAGGGAGACGACGTTGGGGTGCTCGAGCGCGGAGGCGATCTGGATCTCGCGGGCGAAGCGCTGGGCGCCGATGGCCTGGGCCAGCTCGCCGCATAGCACCTTGACCGCCACGTGCTCCCGGGTCTGGCCGTCGGTGGCGCGGTAGACGGTGGCCATGCCGCCGTGACCCAACTCGGTCTCGATGGTGTAGCGGTCGCTGAGAACGGTACCGGGCGCGAGGGTCTCGGGCATGGGGTCCAAGTAACGGTGGCTGGGAAATCTGCGCCAGGAGCGTGAGTCGACCGTGATTCCGGCCTGGCGCATCTTCCCGGTCTACTGCGCCAGCAACGCGGCCAGTGTTTCCCGGGTCTCGCTGGCGATGGGCTCCACGGACGGCTCGGGGTCCGACAGAAACGCCAGAGCCTGTTGGTAGGCGCGAATGGCCCTCGCCGTGTCGCCGGCCTGGAGACTGATCCGTCCCTCCAGCAACAACGAAGGCGTTCGGTAGCGGTTCTCGATCAGGAAGAAGGGCCGCCGGTCGACGAACTCCAGGGCCCGCTCGGGCTGCCTCAGGGCCTCATACATGGCGGCGATGGCCAGGCTCATCCTGGTGTCGTACGGGCGGTATCGTGAAGGACTAGTGTCGAAAGTCCGGGCCGCTTCTTCGAGTTTCACCGGAGCCGAGGCCGGGTCGGCCAGGGCGGCGTCCAGCACGAGGGCACAGTTCCGGGACTCCTCCGGTCGGATGCTGGCCAGCGTGTCGCGGTATGCCGCG
>JBDHIK010000203.1:0-3799 GCA_039587475.1 Gemmatimonadota bacterium
GGTAATTAGGAGGAGCCGGTTGGCGACCAGTGCGCTGTCGCCCTCGTACGCCTCGCGCACCATCCGTTCCGCCAGGTCGGGCCGGCCCCGATCGTCCTGGTAGTAGAACACATCCGCATAGACCTGGAGGCGGGGGATCCCCGGGACATCGGGTTGCGCGGCCAGCACCTCGGCGGCGCGGTCCGCGTGGGGGAACCCGACGTTGAAGTACTTGGCGAAACGGAGCATGCGCTGGTGGGCACTTCCGGGCAGGGTGTCGATGGCTGCTCCATACAGTGCAATCGTCGTCGAGTCGCCCAGCATCCAGGCGGCGGCCCAGTGCAGGGGATCGTCGAACGTCTCGCCCGGCCTGTCCGGCTTCTCCAGGTACGCGCGGATGTGGGCGCTGTCCCCGTGCTCGAAGCGGATCTCGTCGAGGTGACGCTGCGCCTCCGGCGTAAAGTCGCCGAGCGCCAACGCCGATTCGAAGGCGGCGGCGGCCTGCTCCCGGAAGTCCGGCAGCGCGATCATGTAGCCTTCGTGATACAGATAGTCGCCCAGCTGCAACTGGAGGGAGGCCCGGTCGGGAGCCAGGCGCGCCAGCCGTTGCCTCTCCGCCAGGACGTCACGCCTCGTTTGGGAGGTGGCCAACCGGGCCTCGGCGATCTCCCGATCGATCGACGGCAGGCGGTCGAGGTGCGCCGCTACGACCGCCCACATCCCGCGTGTGATGTCGTTGGTCCGAAGCTCGTGTTCGTCCGGCAGCCAGACCTGGGCTTCGTCCCACGACAGGGCGGCCAGGGCGAACGTGGAGTCGAGTTGCACTGCGCGAATGAAGTCCCGGGCCGCGTCCTCGTGCCGTTGGTCGCGCCGGGCCAGCCAGCCGTCCACGTAGGCCCGAAGGGCCTCCTGGGACTGCCCGAACAACGACTCAGACTGCCGCGCCTGGTCGATCATGTCCACGAACAGTGCGGCGAGCGCCCGGTCGACGGCAGAACCCACGCCCAGCTCGGTGATTTCCTCCCGGGCCCGGTTCACCTCATCGCTGGTCTCGGTGTCGATGAGCGTGATCGTGGCAATCCTCTGGGTGCCGTCGGACAGGATGCTCCCGGCCACGTACAACCCGGCGCCGAGCCCTTGGGCAACCTGCCGTGCCTCGGCGGCGTTCAGGTCGTCTTCCCAGGCCCGGCCGATGGCGTCGAGCGCCAGCTCGGTCCGAGTCCACGACGCCGCCCGGAGGCCGCCGGTCCCGTCGAGCAACTCGGCGATGTTGATGGGGAAGGCCGTGGCCAGCCAGCGGTCAGATTCGTCGGGCGCCTGGAGCGAGAAGGGGAGCACCGCCACCAGGCTATCCGCCAACGGGGGGGGCGGAGGAGGGATGAACTTGTCGCGGAGGACGATCGCCGCCGCTGCCACCGCCGCCACGCCCACCGCACCCGCCACTACCTTGCGCCAGGGGTACGGCTTGGGCGCGGTCTTCCTCCTCGCGGCCGCCACGAATTCCCCCGCGGTCTTGAACCTGTCCGCCGGCGTCTTGGCCATCGCCCGCTCGATGGCGAACCAGACCGGATCGGGCACCCCTGGGCGGACGGTGCGGAGGTCGGGCACCGGGTCGTTCACATGGCGGGCGAGGATCGCGGCCATGGTGGGGCCGGTGAACGGTGGCTCCCCCGCCAGCATCTCGTACAGCACGCACGCCAGACCATAGACGTCGGTCCGTGCGTCGACCCGGTCGGCGGTGGCCTGCTCGGGGCTCATGTAGAGCGCCGTCCCCACCGCGATTCCGGTCGACGTGCGGATGTGACCGCCGGGGTCGGCGCTGTCCAGCGCCTTGGCGATGCCGAAGTCGGTCAGTCCCACCCGGTCGCCGGACACCAGGATGTTTTCCGGCTTGACGTCCCGGTGCACGATGGCGTGCGCCTGCCCGTGGGCGAAGTCCAGGGCGTCGGCCACGGCCTCGGCGATGTCCAGGGCCTCGTCCAGCGGCAGTTGAGGTTCTCGGTCCAGACGGTCGCGCAGCGTCTCGCCCTCGAAGAGGTGCATGACGCTGTAGACGTTGTCGCCATCGCTGCCCGAGTCGATGACGGAAACGATCCGTGGGTGCTCCAGCCGGGAGGCGGTGGCGATCTCGCGGGCGAAGCGCTGGGCCCCGATGGCGTGCGCCAACTCCTGGCGCATCACCTTGACCGCCACGTGCTCCTTGGTTTCCAGGTCCTGGGCCCGGTAGACCGTCGCCATGCCACCCGAGCCGATCTGGCGCTCGATCACGTAGCGGTCGTTGAGGACGGCCCCGGACTGGATGGGCGGCATTAGCGCGATGCTGTCGTGAGATGGGAGATCGTGCCGCGGACCTCCATCACGGCAAGTACCGTTCTGGTATCGGCTCCCCGCCCATCGGTTCGTCCCAGATGATGCCGGTGATCCACCAGCGGCCGTCGTGCCGCACCATCTGGAACGAATTCACCCCGCTCCCGATGACCCGCTCGTCGCCCCAGAAGTGTTTCTCGTAGGTCGAGAACACGTGTGCGATGTCGCCGTAACGCTCCTCGAGCCTGTGCACCTCACCCTCGATGAAGCCCCGGTCGTCCGGCGACGACGGGTCGGTGAACCGGTCGACGTACTCGATGAACCCCTCGACCGTGAGCGGGGTGAACACGCCGTTCGTCTGCTCGGTGTTGGGGATCAGCAGCGCCCCGTCGAGGAACAGCGTGCGGAACCGGTCCCAGTCGTAACTCCTTCCCGGTTCCCGAGCGATGGCGGCGTAGGCGGCCAGGACGATCGCACGGGGCGACTCCACGTCCGAGGCGATTGCCTCGACCTCTTGGGCCTCTAGCGTAGCTCCTGTCCCGACCGCGATCACTCCAACCACCAGCGGCGCCACTAGCATCAACATCCGCATGTCTCGCTCCTTGGGGCCAATCGGCTTATATGATGCATCCCCAATGGTTTACGCGCCAGCCCCGCTGCCCCCCTTACCCCTCTGCCCCGCCGTCATGTCGTCCTTCGGGCCGGTTCTGCGCCTCTATCTATAGAATGACCAAGCTCATCGTGCTCTTCGTCGTCGCCGTCGTGGATATGGTTGGGATCGCCATGGTGATCCCGCTGCTGCCTTTTTACGCCACGGATATGGGCGTCGGGGCGGCCACGGTGGGCGTCCTCATCTCGGCCTTCTCCCTGGCCCAACTGGTCTCCGCGCCGAGCTGGGGCCGGTTTTCAGATAGATACGGCCGGCGGCCGGCGATCCTGGTGGGGCTCGGGATCACGGCCGTGGCCTACGTCCTCTTCGCCCTGGCGGATGCCGTGTGGTTGTTGCTGGTGGCCCGGTTGGTCCAGGGCCTGGGTGGCGGCACCATCGGTGTGGTCCAGGCCTACGTGGCGGACGTGTCGTCCGATCGGGACCGTACCAAGAGCCTTGGTTGGCTGTCGGCCGTGTCCTCGCTGGGCGCGGTGGTGGGTCCGGCCCTGGGATCGGTGGCCATCAGTGTGGCAGGCCGCGAAGCGCCGGGCTACGTGGTGGCCGGTATGGCGCTCCTGGTGGCGGGCTTCGCCTGGCGCTTCCTGCGGGAGACCGAGGTGACGTTCACCACGGCCGAGGTGGAGGCCGCTCCGGCGCCGCGATCGGGCATGGCCGCCATCCGACAGGTGGCCCTCCGCTGGCGCGCGCCCGCCCCCCGGCTCATCTGGATCTACGCCGTCGCCATCGGCGCCTTCTACGGCACGGTGCCCGTCATGCCGCTCCTGTTGGGCGACCGACTCGGCATCACCGAGCACACCATCGGCTATGCCATCATGTATCTGGGCGCCATGGGCGTGGTGGTGC
>JBDHIK010000204.1:0-3571 GCA_039587475.1 Gemmatimonadota bacterium
CCAAACGCCACGATCGGAGGGTGGTCGGTGGTCAGGCCGGCCTGCTCCATCGCCTGGAGCACGTCCCGCTGAACCGCGGCCTCCCTGGCCTGCCCGATCTCTCCCAAGACACGCTTGATGGTGGTCCGGGCGATGTCGGCAATCGTCTCCGCCGCCGCCCGGTGTCCTGCGAGTTCCGCCTGCGACCACCGGGCCGCGAACAGCGAAACCAGCGACCCGGAAGACACCACCGTCCCTCCCAACCGCTGGATCAGCCCCACCACACCGGCCGGCACCCGGTCCAGATACGGCACCGCGTCGTCGGTCGAGATCTCCATCGCCACCTTCTTGCCTTTGACCACCTCACCCAAGAGCCCGTGGAGTTCCTGCCACGCCGCGTAGGGCCGCACCTCACCCGGAAACCCGTCGATCCCTTGGAGCTCGATGCGGTGGGCCACCGCCACCGGTTCGCCCTCCTTCGGAAGCCAGACGAAGAGCCGCCTGGTGACCATCCCTTCATATCCCACCACTCGCTTCACGATCGGGTTGATGCCGTGAAAGTCGAACAGCAGCCAGCCATCCACGTCGTTGGCCCGTAGAACCGGGCCGACGCGGGAGAGATCGATTCCTGAAAACAGCGCCATCTTAGGCCTCGTGTGCTTGAGTCGTGCTCCACTTGCAGGTGCTGTCGCCCCGGGCGCGACACGCGATCCGGAAGTAGGCACCGTCGAAGGACGTAAAGACCCGCAGCAGTTCCGCCAATCCCGATCCATACAGCGCGCACGGCCTTCCCCCGGGAACCCCCCGGGCGCCGCAGGTCTCCACCGCCGCCGCGCTGGCCCCGTCATACGACATCTCCACGGCAAAGACTTTCTCCGCCGCCCCCCGGATCAGCCGCTTTCCCAGGCGCTCCCGCAACCCCCGGGGAAGCGTGCGATGCAGCGCCCGCAATGCGGCTGGCGTCTGCTTCGCCGCGTGTCGGCCGGCCCGACGGCCCGCATCCGCAAACACCAGGTCGGCGTCCGGACGTCGCGCCACCAACGTGTACAGCGCCGCCAGCTCCTGGGTATCCACCGGCTCTCGGCGCCGCGCCATGGTGGAATACCGCTCGATTTGCGCCGCCACACTGGTCGTGCGTCCAAGGCGAATCGCTTCCTGGCCCGTTTGGGCGTCCTCCGGGGGATCTCCCTTGGCCAGGTCGCAGGCACGAACGGCCTCGAGTACCGACAGCGCGATGATTGGGTGCATGTCCTAGTGTGGTGGTTGACGGGCCGTTGGTGCCCGAGCGGCAAAGCGTGCCGAACACTCGGGCTGAGTAAAGCTAATCGCTGAACCGGGAGTGTTAAGGGCGGACGACCATTGCGCGGACCGCGGCGCAGGGCGATTCTACACCCGTTCCCTCCCCCAACCGGCGAAGGATCGTACCCATGGGATCGTCTGCCGACGACAAACGCGAGGCATTCGAGAAGGAGGCGCTGCCGTGCCTGGACACCGTGTACCGCGTCGCGCTTCGCCTCAGCGGTGATCCCAGCCAGGCGGACGACCTGACCCAGGAAACGATGCTCAAGGCCTTTCGCGCCTGGCACCAGTACAAACAGGGCACCAACGTCCGAGCGTGGCTCCTGACCATCCTGCGCCACACCTTCATCAATGAATACCGTCGAGACAAACATCGCGGACCGACCGTCGACGTCGCCGAGTACGAGCGGTTTACGGTGTTCCACGACGTCCAGGAAATCGATCCTGAAGGTCGGTTCTTCGACCAGATTGTCGATGAAGAAGTCCTCAAGGCCGTCGATCAACTTCCGGAGGAGTTCCGCGAATGTCTCGTGCTCAGCGACATCGCGGATTTGAGTTATGCGGAAATCGCCGAGGTGATGAAGGTTCCCGTGGGAACGGTCAAATCGCGCCTCTTTCGAGCCCGTCAGGCATTGCAGCGAGTGTTGTACGACTACGCCGTCGAGGCCGGATACATCAAGCGGAGCGTCCGATGACATCTGAGCCCATGCAAATTGACTGCCAAGACGCGGCAAAGCGTTTGCACGAATTGATGGACCACGAGCTCACCCCCGAGATCGAAGCGGCGGTACAACAGCACCTCAAGGACTGCGCTCCCTGCATGGCGGTGTACGAGTTTGAAGAAGCGTTCTGTCGCTTTGTAAAGATCAAGGCCAAGGGCCAATCCGCACCGAGCGATTTGAAGCAGCGCATCATGAATGACCTCGGTCTCACCGGAGATTCCCCAGCCAGATGACACCGTTGGCGGCCCTCGTGGCTGCCGGCATCGCCGCCGTCGCGGCGGAGCGCCTCGGGTGGCTCACCGCGGGAGGCGCCGGCGCCGGATTCCTGGTGGGAGCGGCGGTGCTCATGGGGAGCGGCGTCCCGGGCGGAGTCATGCTCGCCCTCTTTCTGGTCTCGGGCAGCCTCCTCTCGAAGTGGTCCCACGGTGTCCGGGCCCTCTCCGGTGACCCGGGCATGGGCCGGCGTGACGGCGCGCAGGTGGCCGCCAACGGGCTCTGGGCAGGAGCGAGCGCACTGGCGATTCCCTACGCGCCGGCCCTCGCATGGCCCGCACGCACCGGTGCACTGGCTGCAGCCCAGGCCGACACCTGGGCAACGGAGATCGGTACCAGGGCGCCCTCGGCGCCGCGCCTCATCACCACCGGCGAGCCGGTGCCCGCAGGGACGGACGGGGCGGTGACGGCGTTGGGCACGGTTGGTGGGGTCGCCGGTGCGATCCTGATCGCTCTGGCAGCCCTGGCCGGACCCGCCCCGTGGCCCGCCATCGTGGCCGGCCTCATCGGGGGCATCCTGGGCATGCTGGTCGATTCGCTCCTCGGCGCCACCGTCCAGTTCCAGGGAGGGCGGGGGTGGGCGTGGTGCAACAACGACGTCGTCAACTTCGCTTGCACCGGAACGGGGGCCGCCGTTGCGGTGGGACTCACTTGGACCTGGTCTCTGATATGACGATCTCCGACCCCGGTGACCGAGCCGATGCCGAGCTGTTCCGATCCCTCTTGGGACGCTTTGCCACGGGCGTGACGGTGGCCACCACGTTGGATGGGAACGGCCGGAGCGCCGGCATGACCGCCAGCGCAGTCGCCGCCGTGTCCATGGAACCGCCACTTCTATTGATCTGTGTGGATCGAGACGCGACTTTCCACGCCGCGGTCAGCGCCGGCCGGGGGTTTGCTCTCAACATCCTGGCGGCAGACCAGGAGCACATCTCCGAGACCTTCGCCGACGCCGCCGCCGACCCGTTCGAAACGGTCGGGCACCACCGCACTAGCGGCGGGCTCCCGGTACTGGACGGGGTGGTGGCACAGATCCACTGCGCGCTGTGGGGATCACACGAAGCCGGAGACCATACCGTGTTCTTTGGCCTGGTACAGGGCGGCAAGACGTTCGACCGGCCCCCGCTCCTGCACTACCGCAGTCGGTATACGACGACAGCGACCCACGAACGGACGGACCAACACTAACCGACCACCAGGAGAGCACACATGGGTGCGAAGCTCCGGCCCCTCGCAGCAGAATTCATCGGAACATTCGGCCTCGTCTTCATCGGCGCGGGAGCGGTGGTCGTCAACGA
>JBDHIK010000205.1:0-3565 GCA_039587475.1 Gemmatimonadota bacterium
CAGATTGCCGACGGGGCGATTCCTCGGCGGACTCTCGCCCCTCAAGGCCCCCGAACTGGGAGCGCGGGCGATTGCTGGAGTCGTGGAGCGATCCGGTGTGGCGCCTGCCGACATCCAGGACGTCATCATGGGCAACGTGGTGCAGGCCGGGGTGGGACAGGCTCCGGCCCGCCAGGCGGCCATGGGCGCGGGGCTCCCTGCGGAGATCCCCGCTCTGACGATCAACAAGGTCTGCGGATCGGGCCTGAAGGCCGTCATGCTGTCGGCGCAGGCCATCCGGGCGGGCGATCTCCAGGTGGCCGTTGCCGGCGGAATGGAGTCCATGTCCAACGCGCCGTACCTGCTGCAGGGCTATCGGAGCGGCGTGAAGTTCGGCGACCGTTCCATAGTCGACGCCTTGATCCACGACGGCCTGTGGTGTTCGTTCGGCAACTGTCACATGGGTGGCCACGCCGAGTACACGGCGTGGAAGGCAGATGTAAGCCGGGAGGACCAGGACCGGTTCGCGTACGAGAGCCACATGAAGGCGGTGGCGGCCATGGACGCTGGAGAGTTCTCGGATGAGATCATTCCAGTGGAAATCGCGGGTCGGAAGGGCACCACGGTAGTGGATGCCGACGAGCCGCCGCGGCGGGACACGACCGTCGAGGCGCTCGCCAGGCTGCGGCCGGCCTTCGGAGGGGACGCGCCGCCCGAGGTCGAGCAGCATTCGGTCACGGCTGGAAACGCTCCCGGGCTGAACGATGGTGCGGCTGCTACTGTCGTCACTTCAGAGGCTTACGCCAGGGCCAACGGGCTGGACATCCTCGGCCGCGTCACGGCATATTCGGTCGGCGCCACGGCCCCCAGGGAACTGTTCTTCGCTCCCGTGGACGCGGTGCAGCGCCTGATGGCCCTGGAGGGAACGTCGATCGACGACTATGGACTGATCGAAGCGAACGAGGCGTTCGCCGTCCAGGCCATCGCCGACGCCCGCCAGTTGGGGATGGACATGGACCGGGTCAACGTTCGCGGTGGAGCGATCGCTCTGGGACACCCGATCGGTGCGTCCGGCGCCAAGATACTGACGACTCTCCTGTACGCCATGCGCGACAGGGATGTGGACAAGGGCCTCGCCACCCTCTGCCTTGGAGGCGGGAACGCGGTGGCCCTCAGCGTGGAGAGAGTATGAGTCAAGAGGCAGCACGTTCCATCGATCCGGCGCTGGCAGGCGCAGACAGCCGGACCTCAGGCGTCATCCTCGGGGTTCTAGGCTTTGCCGCGCTGACCGCACTGGGAGCCCGCCTGAGCGTGGTGTTACCTGGCACGGTCGTGCCCATGACTTTCCAGCCGGTGGCCGTGTTGCTGGCGGGAGCCGTCCTGGGATCGCGAGCCGGAGCCGCCAGCCAGGTCGCGTACCTCGCAGCCGGCGCAATCGGCCTGCCGGTATTCGCCGCGGGTGGTGGTGCCGCCTATTTGCTTGGACCCACTGGCGGGTACCTGCTCGCGTTTCCCGTGGCCGCTTGGATCGCCGGGCTGGCCAGCAGCGGTCGATCCGGGAGCTGGTTCAGGGCGGCGGCTTGGTTGGGCCTGGCGCTGGTCGTGATCCATGCGGGCGGTCTCGCGTGGCTCTCCATCCTGAGCGGCGAATCGCTGTTGTCGGCCAGCGCTGTCCGCCCGTTCATTCTGGGCGATGCTCTGAAGATTCTGCTGGTCCTTGCGATCGTCCGCTGGGGTCCCGGCGTGTTGCGTAGGCCGACTTCCTAGCAGGCGTGGGGCAGGGGACGGTCGGTGAGCAGCTGGAGGCGGCTGGTACCGAGCCGATAGGGCGTGGCTGGGCCTGGGGATGGCGGTTGGTCCTGTACGTCGCCCTGCTCATGCTGGCAATCCTGATCCTCCAGGGCGCGGTGGCCGTGGTCGATCCTGCCGCTCTCCGCGAGTTGCCGGTGTGGGGAGCGGGAGCAGCCTGCGCTTCGGCGGTGCTTGTCTCGAGGGTCATGATGTCCGGCGTGGAGTCGAGACCGCCCGCCGCGCTCGGACTCCTGTTGAACGCCCGGGCCGCGCGTGACGGTGCAGCCGGATTTGTCTTTGGATTCGCCGTGGTGTCCGTGGTGCCCCTTGCGATGGCCGCTGCCGGTTGGCTGCAACTGTCCGGCCGCATCCCGGCCACTGCAACGGTCCTGTGGTCCACGCTGTATGTGACAACGTTACTGGCTCTTGCGGCGCTTTTCGAGGAGATCGCGGTTCGTGGCTACGCGTTCCAGGTGCTCGCTCGAGCACGGGGTCCGGCCGTGGCGATCGTGTCCACGGCGCTCGTCTTCGCGGGTCTTCACGCGGCGAATCCCGGGGTTGGATGGACGGCCATCTGGAATACGCTTTTGGCCGGGATCTTGCTCGGAATTCTTTACTGGAGAACGCTAAGTCTCTGGTGGGTGACCGGGACTCATTTCGCCTGGAACTGGACGATGGGGGTCCCGGTGGGTCTTCCCGTCAGCGGACTGGACGTCGGGGCGCCGGTGGTCGGAGTGACGGCCGGGGGTCCCGACATCCTGACTGGGGGCGACTACGGCCCTGAGGCGGGTCTGCTGCTCACTCTGGCCACGCTCTGCGGGATCGTCTGGGCCGTCCGGACTGCTCGTCTGTCGCGCGACCCGGAGGTCCTTGCGCTGGGGCCGTTGGTCGAGACCACGGAACACGGGTAGAACGGACTGTCCGGTCGTACCGGTCTCAATTGTTCGGGTCGCTGACGACCCGAATCGGAGGAAGCATGAACGCGAATCAAGTAGGTGTCGTGGGCGTGGTGGGCGCGGGCACGATGGGCAACGGGATTGCGCACGTCTTCGCTCTGGCCGGGATCGACGTCGTCCTGGTGGACGCGGAACCCGAAGCCTTGGACCGGGCCCGTTCGAAGATCGAAAAGAACCTCAGCAGGCAACTCTCCAAGAACCGTATCGATGCCGCGGAGGCGCGTGCGGCGCTGGAGCGCGTCCGGACGGAGACCGAACTTGAGACGTTGGCTTCCGCCCCCCTTGTCGTCGAGGCTGTTCCCGAGAATCGCGACCTCAAGCTCGAGGTCTTCGGTCGCCTGGATGAGCTGTGCAGACAGGAGGCGGTTCTCGCCTCCAATACCAGCTCGATCTCGATCACCGACATCGCCGGGTCGGTAAGCTGTCCGCAGCGCTTCATCGGGATGCACTTCATGAATCCGGTGCCGGTCATGCAGCTGGTGGAGGTGATCCGAGGGCTGGAGACCGACGACGAGACGACCGAGCTCACGCTTTCCCTGTGTCACCGCGTGGGGAAGACGCCGGTCGAAGTCAACGACTTCCCGGGTTTCGTCTCCAATCGGATTCTGATGCCGATGATCAATGAGGCCGTGTACTGCCTGATGGAGGGGGTGGCGCAACCCGAAGCGATCGATACGGTTATGAAACTCGGCATGAACCACCCGATGGGGCCGCTCGCACTGGCCGACCTCATCGGCCTGGACACGTGTCTGTTCATCATGCAGGTCCTCCATCGGGACCTGGGCGACGGCAAGTACCGGCCGTGTCCGCTCCTCTCCAAGTACGTGGCCGCGGGCCGC
>JBDHIK010000206.1:0-5978 GCA_039587475.1 Gemmatimonadota bacterium
CTTGTCGATCAGGGTGGCGAGGTAGCGCACCTGGGCCCGCGCCACCTCGAGGGCATCGGCGTCCTGCGCCGCCATGAGCGCCAACGCTTCGTCGAACAGCGCGTCCGATTGGTCGAGTTGGCCCAGCCCGCGGTAGGCCGCGCCCATGGTCACCATCAGTCGCGCCTGCAAGGCGGGGCGGTCGGCCAGGTCGGTGCGGATGCGCTTGGCGCCCCGGTCGAGGAGTTCGCGCGCCGAGACCTGGCGGCCGCCGGTCGCACTGGGATCTCCCTGTTCGAACAGGCCGGTGAGGAATTGCGACACCTCGCGGGCGGTGGCGGCCTCGCGCTCCGCCGCCGCCTCGGCCCGGCGGGCGCGGACCAGGCCCATCGTCGCCAGCACGGTGCCCGCCACCAGGGCGATGGCCACGGCCGCCCCGGCCAGGACGCCGGCCCGGTTGCGTCGCGCGAACTTGCGGAACCGGTAGGTCGCCGTCGGCGGCCGGGCCGCCACCGGCTCGTTCCGCATCGAGCGCTCCAGGTCCATCGCCAGGCCGTTGGCGGTTTCGTAGCGCCTGGTCCGGTCCTTCTCGATGGCCTTGAGCACGATCCAGTCGAGATCCCCCTTGAGAGTCTTGCGCAGGCTGCTCGTGTCGGTGTTCCGCAAGGTGGCCAGCCGCTCGATGTTGCCGGACGAAGTGATGCGCTGGCTGGGGCGTTCCGGATCGCTGTCGCCCAACACCAACGCGGCCATGAACGGCTGCAGGCCCATCTGGGTGGGGTCCATCGGCAGGTCGCCGGTCAGGACCTCGTACAGCATGACCCCGAGGCTGTAGATGTCGGCCCGGGTGTCGACGTCGAGTGTCGACATCTCGGCCTGTTCCGGGCTCATGTAGGCCGGCGTGCCCAGGCCCATGCCGTACGCCGTGACCAGGGTCTTTTCGGTCAGGCGCTGCGACAGGGCCTTGGCGATGCCGAAGTCGATGATCTTGGGACTGGGACCCTCGTCCCCTTCCGTCACCAGCACGTTCGACGGCTTGAGGTCCCGGTGGATGATGCCCTTCTGGTGGGCGTGCTGCACGGCGCGGCACACGGCGATGAACAGGCGGATCCGTTCCTCGAGCGACAGTTTTCTGATGTCGCAATACTCCGTGAGCGGGACGCCCTTGACCAACTCCATCACGAAGAAGGGCCTGCCGGTTTCGCTGGCGCCGGCGTCGAACACCTTGGCGATGCCGGGGTGGTCCATCACGGCCAGGGCCTGGCGCTCCGCTTCGAAGCGGGCCACGACGTCCTTGGTGTCCATCCCGACCTTCATGACCTTGATGGCGACGCGCCGGACCATGGGCCGGGTCTGTTCGGCTTCGTACACCACGCCCATGCCGCCCTCGCCCAACACCTGGAGGATGCGGTACGGGCCTATCCGGTCGGGATGCTCGGGCTCCTCAGCGGGGGGGCGGGCCATGGGTGTGCGCTCGCCGGGGTCATCGATGGGCATGAGGAGATATTGGGCTCGATCGAGGCCGTTCGCCAGTGACCGGACACCTCTTCGGGCCACATTGACCGACGGGCTCATTCGCCCGGCTCGGCCCCGGCGGGCCCCGGCGGCCCGGAGCCTCGTGGTCTACGCCGAGGCGGCCAGCGCCCTATGCCAGGAGTCCAGGTGAGTGTCCGGTCCGCCTGCCCGGTGAGGTGCGTCGCCGCTCCGTCGTCGAGCGTCGCGGTCCACAGCCCGTTGCCGAAGCCGTCGGCAAAGGCCACGCGGTCGCCATCCGACCACACGTGGCTTGCCTACCGCCCCGCGTCAGACTGGGGTCGGTAGTAGGCGTCCCACAGTTTGTTGCGGAACTTGTTGGTCGGATCGAGCTTGCGCTTGAGCGCAAAGAACTCCGGTGCGCGTGGGTAGGCACGCCGGAACTGCTGCGGCGTGGCGTGGATCTGATACGGGAGGTAGTAGGTGCCATCGACGCTCACCACGGCGTCGATCATCTCTCGAGTCCACACCTTGACCTGTTGTCGGGCTGCGGCCCCCGTGCCCTGCTTGTAGTACACGACGAAGGCGAACACTTCCGTGGGTGCCCAGGCGAGGAGTGTCCCGGGGTCGGCGTCGGCGTGGCGGATGGAGACGTTGATGACATTGACGTCGTACCGCTGGAAGATCTCGCGCATCAACGGCACGAAGTCGTCGAACCGGTCGACCGGGACGAAATACTCCTGTAACACGTAGGTCGATCGTGCCCGCGAGGCCGGTTCGAGATCGGCCACGCTGTAGCTGGCTTCATGGTTGCGCCAGCTGACGGGCTCTCCCCGGAACAGGAGGGGGTCGATGATGTGCTGGCGGATGGTCTTGCCCAGGGGCCACTCGGAGATCACCCAGTAGAGAAAGCGGTTGAGGCGGTAGGACTTGTCCGGGGGAATGAGCCGGTCCTCTACGGTGACCGGGTCGTCCGTTGCCCAGTACGTGAGGGCATTGACCGTGTGGTACCCCTTGGGGTAGATGTCCGCGTTGTGGAAGATCGCGTCGGGCTCCGATCGGACGCTGTCGACGAAATACTGTCGGTACCCGCTGATGGGCATGGTGCGATTCCGTCGCTTGACACGGACGTTGTCCGCCAACTCGAGTGTCACTTCGGTGATGATGCCCAGTCCACCGTAGCCGCCGATCACGCCGTAAAACACGTCGGCGTTCTCCGTGGGACTGGCCTCGACCAGCGAGCCGTCGGCCAGGAGGACCTCGAGTGAGCGCACCGAAAGGACGAGGGGTCCGAGTCCCATGTAGCGGCCGTGGACGTTTACCGAGAGCGACCCGCCGACGGTGAAATTGGCATAGGTCTGCATGATCTTGACCGAGCGGTCGGCGGGGTCGATGTGTTCCTGGATCTGACGCCAACGAGTGCCGGCCTGTACCCGGATACGGTATTCCTTCGGTGAGAAGTCCAGAATCCGGTTGAACTGACGCATGTCGACGTGAAGGGCTTGCTCGGTCGCCGTCTGTCCCCCCATACTATAGCGCCCTCCCCCCACGGCGATCGGTCCCGGATGCCGCTTGACGGCCTCGACGATCTCCTCGGTGGTGGTAGGGACGATTACCTCACTTACCGCAATTGGATTGAGCTGGGTCACGTCGTCGACCGTCCCTGGCGTCGCCGCCGGCTCGACGGGCGTCCTCACCACGCGCCCGACGGTCACCAGCGTGACGATCAACATCAGGACGGCGAGTATCCCGACCGTCTTCGTGACACGGCCGGGTCGTGTCCAGTGAGCAGTGTGTTCCGAGTCTACCATCTCTCCTCGGGGGTGACATGGTTAGGAAATTGACGTTCGGTTTCGCCATCGTGTTCGCGGTCGTCGTCGCGATCGGCTACGTCCCGCAGTTCATCACGGTGGAAGGTAACGAGCGCCTCTTGTTCGGACTGTTCGAACTCAGTCTGATCGACGACGTGACCCACGGCGTCACCGCCCTGGCCGCCCTCGCCGCCGCCGTGACCTCCGGGAGGTACTCACGGCTGTTTCTGACGGCGTTCGGCTTCTATTATGGGCTGGATGCGATCTTCTATCTGGTCTACGGCCTGGTCATGCTGGGAACGGTGTACCGCTGGGCGCCGGCTGAGGGTGTCGACGATGCCTGATGCCGGAATGTGGTACCCACACCGATTGACATCCCAGCGCCAATCTAGAGGACGATGCTGCCCATGCCAAGGCGATCGTCGGTCCTGAGGGCACCTGCATGTCTTCTCCTTCACTCGGCTCTTCGCTGACCCGACGACTGCGAGACGTCACCACGCGCCTCGCGGACCATCCGTTCGTGACCCGGAGGCTTCGACTGCTTCTGTCGCTCAAGGGTCGCGTTCCGCGAGCCACCTTCTGGTACGCCACCCTCGGCGCCTGGGCCGCCTTCGTGGTGTTGTTCCTGCTGTTCGAGACAGCGTTCGGCCGCGCCAGCACGTTGCTGCTCTATCCTCCCCTCTTGTGGGCGGTCTTCGCGGTCTCGGGCAAGCGCTATCACGATCGCGACAAGTCGGCCCGGTGGCTACTGCTACTCTTGGTCCCGATCATCGGCCCACTGTGGGTCGCTTTCGAACTGGGGTTTCGCCGGGGCAAGCGGGGGGAGAACCGTTTTGGTGCCGATCCCACCGGGTCGCGACCGGGCCCCGTCGCCATCGGGCTCGCCGCATGAGGGCCGTGTGGCTGGCCGTCTCGCTCGCGTCGCTCGGCGTCACGACGCAGGGGCTGATCCAGGAGGTCGAGGCGCCGCTGACCCCTATCGAACATCGACGCGGGCCCGAGCAGACGTTTCTGACGGTTCCCGAGTGGTTTCTGGTCCACAGTCCGGCCGAACTCGCCGCCTATCTCCAAGACCAGCGACCGTCGATGTTTCCCTACTTCGGGCACATCCGTCAATTCTGGGAATCTTACGCTGCCGTCTATCGGGTGACCAAGGACGACTACCCTCTCAACGTCGGTTACCACGTCATGGTCATGGTCATCGGCGTCAGCACCACGGTGGAGTACGCCGTCAAGGCCGCCTACGAAACCGTGATTGGGCGTGTGACGGAACTCACTCGCACCCACGGCATGACAGAGGAGGACCGTTTCGCGGCCCGGGTGGCGCAGGACTATGTCGACTTCATCAACGTGACGCCGTGGTACGAGTACGACTTCGCCGGGACGGCCCTTGCACTGTGGAAGGAGACGAGCCTGTGGGGTCCGGACATGATCCGGAAGTGGGAACGGAAGTACATCTTGACCACCGAGTACGGCGTCAAGGCCATCTACGGCTGGATCATCGAAAGACTCACCACCATGGGGTACGAACCGCCTATTCCGCTCACGGCGGTGCTGGTGGATCGCCTTCCGCCAGGTGCCGCGGACGAGCTCCCCGATCTCACGGTTCTCCGTGTGCTTCCCGACAGTTCCGTCCTCGTCACCGTCCCCCGGTACGATGCCTTCAAGCACCACGCGCTGGGGTTGGCCCGCCACGGGGCGCGGTTCGTGGAGATCGCCGGGAATCGCTCGCCTGTTCTCGTGAGCTACCTGGTGCCGGCGGGGTGGAGCGAGGACGAATCGCGGCATACCATCATGCTGAGGCAACCCATTCTCACCAGGCCCGCCACTCAACGCATCGTAATCAGCGTTCCGGTGGACGGACTTCAGGCGGTGCTTGTCGAGTTCGACGAGCCCCGGTTTGACCTCGAGCACGTCTACGACTTTTAGCGGGCAGCCAGGGGAAGGGGAGAGTACTCTTCACGGAGGGCGGTCTACCTCCGCACCGTCCGATCGAAGTGCTCCACGATGTGCACGTCCGGCTTCCAGTCGATCACTCCACACACGGCGGTCAAGGCGTCGATCGAGAGCGACACATCCTCGATGTTGCAGTCCTCGGGCAGCCTGGCGAAGAGCTGGGGTGCCCCGCCCTCGGGTGCGACGCGGTAGATGACCGGGGAGCTGGCGCCCTGCGGTCCGGCGTCTTCCACGAGGTAGTAGATCCCGTCCTCAGTCCAGCCCAGCGTCCGAGTCACTCCCTGAGCGACCCGCGTCGCGTGCCCATCCGTCAGCCCCGCTATCCATAACGCGTCACCAAAATCATCGGTGAATGCGATGCTGCTGCCGTCCGGTGAAAACACCGTCCGCTCGGCTTGCAATGAGCAGGCCGTATCACATCGGAGTTCGACCGCGACCTCGGTCGAGTCCCGCAGGTCGACGATGGTGACACTGTTCCTCAGGGCAAAGCCACTGGTTACCAGCCGGTGTCCGTCGGGTGACCAGGTGGCGCTCAAACCAGCCCCCAGCAGCAGCTCGGTCGCGTCACCGGTCGCGAGGTCGACGATCACCAGCGTCGAGCGCTTCTCCGCGCCCCATTCGTAGTAGGCCACCCGGCGACCGTCGGGTGACACCTCGAGTGGCGTGATCGATCCTCCGCCTCGGCGCACCACCAGCCGCTCCACCCCTCCACGGGTTGGCTGGCTGTAGATCTCCGCTACCCCGGCCTCGGCACCTTCA
>JBDHIK010000058.1:0-16315 GCA_039587475.1 Gemmatimonadota bacterium
GCCAGGTCCGCCATCGACATCCCGGTGAAGGGGCGCTCGCCGGTGAGGCATTCGAAGAGGACGCATCCTAGGGCATAGACGTCGCTCCGGCCGTCCAGGTCTTCGCCGGTGATCTGCTCGGGGCTCAGGTAGGCCGGCGTGCCGACCACCAGGCCGGTCTCGGTGAGCGCGCCGGTGGCCGAAGGGTCGGTCATCGTTGCGATCCCGAAATCGGCCACCACGGCGTGGCCCTCGTGCAGCATGATGTTCTCGGGCTTGATGTCCCGGTGGATGATGCCGGCCCGGTGGGCGTAGTCCAGCGCCTCGGCCACCTCTCGCACCAGCGTGGCGGCGTCGTCCTGTGGGAGGGCACCGTCACGGGTCAGGCGATCCCGGAGCGACTCGCCGGCCACGTACGGCATCACGTAGTAGTGGTGGCCGGCGGCACTCCCGGAGTCGTGCAAGGTGAGGATGTGCGGGTGGCTCAACTGGGCCGCAATGCGAATCTCGCGAGCAAAGCGCTCGTCGTCGGCCGTGGCGGGGCTGGGCTGCAGCAGCACCTTGATGGCCACCTGGCGGTCATGTTTGAGGTCGTGTGCCAGGTGCACGACGGCCATGCCCCCGCGTCCCAACTCCCGGTCGAACCGGTAGTGGTCGGCGAGGGCGGAACGCAGCTCCTCCAACTCCTCAGCCACGCGGCCGCTCAGCTCTCGGTTACTGGACGTTGGCGTTGAATATGTCGGCCGCCACCTTCCATTCACCGTCTAACTTGACCCACACCTCCATGAATTTCATGGGAAGCTCGGTCCCGTCAGCCATGGTGCCGGTGGCTCGGCCATAGACGTAGGCCATGTCTCCGCTCGAGGAGACCTTGGCCATGATCGGTACCCAACTCGCCTGCGGGAACACCTCCGTCATCCCTTCCCACGCCGCCCCGATAGCCGTGTTGCCCTCGATGATGTCCGCACCGGGGGGGAGTAGCACCGCGTTCGCCGCATGCAGATTGGTGATCCACTCGAAATCGCGGTCGGCGTACCGTTGCACCCATTCGCTGTCGAGTTCCATGATGGTCTCGGCTTCGAGCGCGGTGTCGACGGCCGGGGCCGGCGGAGCCTCGGCGGGCGTACAGCTCACCAACGCCAGGGTGGGGACGAGCGCAAGAGCGGCAAGGGTAGTGCGTCGCATGGCACGGGTCCTTTCATTGATAGTGGTGCCGGGAGAGAAGCGGGGGAGCCCCCGTTATGGCAGGGATGATAACCCCTGGACGGGCGCTCACCAGTCTGGCGTACTGCCGCTGGGCTCAGGCGCCCTGAACCGGTTGCCGGGGTCCCGTGTTTTCCGGAGAGATGTCGGCCTCGAAGAAGGACTCGCCGGGGACCGGGGATGTGGCCAGGCGGCGCAGCATGGCCAACTGGCCAACGTGAGTCATGGCGTCGGCCAGCGGACCCTGGAGCAGCCGGTGGGCCGTGTCCGGCTCGAGGGCGACCTGCTTCAGGGCGGCACTCACCACACCCAGTCCCTCGTGGAACCGCTCGACCGGGTCGTCCGTCTCGAGACCGATGTCGCCGCCGGTGAACCTGGACGCCGTGAACGTCATCAGGCTGCTCATGTGGTCCAGAAGCTCGCGCGGCGTACGCACACCCTGGCCGGCCTGGAAGTCCAGGAACTCCGGCGGCGCCCCGCGCAGGGCCTTCTGGGTGCGGTAGGCCAGGACGGCCAGGAAGTGACGGAGGAGATCCCGCCGCCCATCATCGGGTACCTGTGGTTCGACCATTCTCTCTGTCGCCGGATAAGGGGTCCGCATCCGTCCCGGCCCCGCGGTTCGACCAGTGGCTGGGGCTCACGGGGTCAGGGGTGGGCACGAATGTGCCGCTCGGGGGCTTCGTCCGTCAACTGCCAGCATCGCGGCCTGCTTGCCGAGGGTACCGTTGGTGGCGATACTTGGCTCGTCCCTCTTCATACTGGAGTTGCTCCCTGGCCGACCTCCGCGCCCAACTCGACCGTGCGCTGGGCTCGAGTTACCGCATCGAGCGGGAGCTCGGCGGCGGCGGCATGTCGCGCGTGTTCCTGGCCGAGGAGCTGGCCCTCCACCGCCAGGTGGTGATCAAGGTGCTCCCGCCGGAGATGGCCGCCGGGGTGAGTACCGACCGGTTTCGTCGTGAGATCGAGGTCGCCGCCCGGTTGCAACACCCGCACATCGTTCCGGTGCTGGCCTCCGGGGCCGCTGAAGACTTGCTGTACTACACCATGCCCTTCATTCAGGGCGAGTCCCTCCGGGCCAAACTGTCGCGTGAAGGGGAACTCCCGGTCCCGGAGGCCGCGCGCATCCTGCGCGAGGTGGCCGACGCCCTGGCCTTCGCCCACAGCCAGGGGGTCGTCCATCGGGACGTCAAGCCCGACAACGTCATGTTGTCGAGCGGCCATGCCCTGGTGACCGATTTCGGCGTCGCGAAAGCGCTGGAGGAAGGGCAGTCGGGCCAGGAGGGCGAGGCGGACCCCTCGGGGCTGACTTCCCTGGGCGTGGCACTCGGGACACCGACCTACATGGCACCGGAGCAGGCTGCGGCCGATCCCCACGTGGATCACCGGGCCGACATCTATGCCCTCGGTGTGATGGCCTACGAGATGCTCGCCGGCCAGCCACCCTTCACGGCGCCCACGCCTCAGGGCCTCCTGGCCGCTCACGTCACCCAGGAACCCGATCCCATCCGTCGCTACCGGTCCGCCGTGCCGGAGGATCTCGAATCGGTGGTGCTTCGGTGCATGGCCAAGCGGGCCGCCGACCGCTTCCAGCAGGCCGCCGAGCTGATGCCGTTCCTGGACGTGGCGGGGACACCATCCGGTGGCACCATGCCCGTCGCCGCCCGCGTGTCACCTCGGAACCGGCCGGGGCTGGTCGCCGGGCTCTTTCTGGCCTGCTCGGTCGCGGTCGTGGCCCTGGCCTGGGTGATCATGCTGGCCCTCGGTCTCCCGGACTGGGTCATGTCCGGGGCCATCGTGCTGCTGGTCATCGGGTTCCCCGTCACGCTTCGGGCCGCGCTCCGCGAACGTCGCGGTTCCGCCGCCGGCCCCCTGGGCACGTTGCGTGGTGCCCTGGCCGCGGGCGGCCTGGCCTTCGCCGGCCTGGCCATCCTCATCGGCGGCTTCATGGGGCTCCGAGCGCTGGGGGTGGGGCCCTTCGCCACGCTGCTCTCGGCCGGCACCTTGTCGGAACGCGATCCCATCCTGGTGGCCGAGTTCGAGAACCAGACCGCCGACTCGCTCCTGGGGCCGACGCTCACGGAAGCCCTGACCATCGACCTGTCCCAGTCGAACGTCCTGCGCCTGGTGCCGACGGCCGACGTGTCCGACGCGCTGGAACGCATGCAACGGGAACCGAACACCCCGCTGACCACCGAGTTGGCGGTTGAGATCGCCGCCCGCGAGGGCATCAAGGCCATCGTGGTCGGAGAGATCGCCCCGCTCGCGAGCGGCTACATCCTGTCGGCCCGGGTGCTGAGCAGTGACGGGGAGACGTTGTTCGCGGCGCGGACCACGGCCGACGGGCCGGGAGACCTCCTGGGATCGCTGGAAACGCTCTCACGCAAACTGCGCGAGGGCATCGGCGAGTCGCTCAAGAGCATCCGCGGAACGCAGGGCCTGGAGCAGGTCACTACGACGTCCCTGGAGGCACTGGAACTCTATACCCAGGCCGTGCGTGACTGGACCGAGGGGCAGAATACCGAAGCGCTCGGCCTGCTGCGCCAGGCGGTGGCACTCGACCCGGAATTCGCCATGGCGTGGCGTCGCCTGGCGGGTGACCTGACCAACGCCAACGCCGACCCGGCCGAAATCCTCGCGGCATCCCAGAAGGCCTACGATCTCCGAGACCGGCTGCCGCAATACGAGGCGCTGCATACGGCCGCCTTTCATTTATCGTATGACGGCGCCGACTTCGACCGGGTTGTGGAGATCTACGAACGGATTCTCGCCTCGTGGCCGGACGATAAGGCGGCCCGCAACAACCTGGGGCTGTACTACCGGGTCATCGGGCGCTATGCCGACGCCGAACGGCTGATGAAACCGGCGGTCGACAGCGGCATCGCCCCGGCAAGCACCTACTACAATCTCGTCGCCACCCAGATCCCTCAAGGAAAGTTCGACGCGGCGGACAGCACCGTGGCCTTGATGACGCTCCGCATGCCCGATACACCGATGCGATGGGAGTTGGCGGCGTTCGTAGCGCAGGGACGGAACGATTTCGACGCCGCATTGGCCTACGCCGACTCGCTCACCGAGGGGGGGCCGCGCTATCGGTATTGGGGACACATGCTGGTGGCCGAGGTGCAACGGGTGCGAGGGCAGATGCTCGCTGCCAACCGCGCCTCGCGTCTTGCGGCCACTGCCCAACGGGAGCAGGGTTCGCCCGGGAATGCCCTCCGTGTGGCCATGACCGATGTGCGGGCCGATCTCCAATTCCTTGGAGACACGACTGGCGCGGCCCGTCAACTCGACGCCCTGTTGGCGGCCACGCCGCTCGAGTCGCTGGACCCCTATAGCCGGTATTACGGCGACCTCATCAGGCTGCGCGCCGAACTGGGTCAGCTCGACGAGGCCCGCCGCTTGAAGGCGGAGTATGAATCAGAACTGCCGGCCCACCTGCGCCGTGCCGACGCCTGGGGCTTCCGGGGCCTCGCCACGCTCGCGGCTGCCGAGGGCCGTCATCGGGAGGCGCTTCAGCTGGCCCGCAGGGCGGGATACCTCTCGGGCTGTGATGGCTGTACCGGGGATCAAATCGCCGGGGCGTTCGAGGCCCTGGGCCAGGCTGATTCTGCCATCGTTGCCTGGGAGAACTTGCTGCGTCCGCCCACGTTCGGGAGTGAGTTCAATCACTGGCGGTCGGTGGAGCTTCCGCTGGCCTATCGCCGCCTGGGCGAGCTCTACGAGGCCGAGGGAGACCTGTCGCTCGCGGCCGACCGCTACGCGGCGTTCGTCGATCTATGGGAGAACGCCGATCCCGAACTCCAGCCGCAGGTCACCGAGGTGCGCGAGCGGCTCGCTTTCCTGGCAGGAGAGCAGTAGCAGCTCCCCTTCGCTCAGTCGCCCGGCTGCGGCCAATGCCACGCGTCCCAGGCCATCTTCCACGACCCGTCCTCCTGCCGCTGCCACACCACCAGGTAGCGCTCCGATGACGTGCGTGCTTCCTCGCCTTCGCGCTGGGTGGTGCTGGACCAGGTTCCCATGTCGATGGCGAGGTCGCCCTCGATGAGCAATCGGTCCGACACGAGTAGATGTCCCACCTGTGTCCGGGTCCCGCTGGGGGCGAAGTAGGCGCGAATGTCGGCGTTGCCCTCGATGTTCCGGTTCGGCGGCATCAGCACCGCGTCCTCGGTGTAGAGCGCCCCGAGCGTGGCCGTGTCGCCGGCGAGGTAGGCCGCCGAGAACGCCCGGCTGGCTTCGGCGATGGCCTGACGATCCGCCGCGACGTCATGGCGGACGGGCCCGTCTGTCGTCGAGCAGCCGGTGGTCATGACGGCGCCGAGCAACGCCGCTCCCCATCGTGCTTTCATGTGCCGTCCTTTGCTGGTGGTATTCAGGGATAACGAGGGGTCTACATTCCGACCCTGCGGGGAACGGATGTTCCGTCCGCCGCGTTACAGCAGGCATGACGACCTTTCACGTGACCACGACCATCGCCGCGCCTCCCGCTCTGGTGTGGAGCATTCTCGACGACATCGGCACCATCGCCGACTGGAATCCCGGTGTGCGCGCTTCACGCACCACCTCGAGCACCCGGTCCGGCCTCGGCGCCACCCGGCACTGTGATCTGGGTCAGGCCGGTCATCTCGAAGAGGCCGTGGTCGAGTATCGGGCCGGCGAACGCCTCACCATGCGCATCACCCGGAGCACCCTGCCGTTCGCCAGGGCCGACATCCGCTTCCAGCTGGAACCGGCCGGCTCCGGCACCCGTGTCACCGTGTCGCCTGACTATCGACTCAGGTTCGGTCCGGTCGGACGGCTCCTCGACGCCATCATGGTGCGCCCGATGTACCGCAAGGGCATGACGGCCCTCCTGGCCGGACTCCAGGCCAGGGCCGAGGCCGTCACGCCTGTGCCTGAGGAAAGGGTCCGCTAGTCCGGAATGGGAATCCGGCTGCCGTTCGCGGCCAGCCATTCCTCGAGCGTCTGCAGCTCCGGATTCAGGGACCGCGCCAACTCGACACTCCGGCTCGCGACGAAGTCGTCGTTGAAGTCGCGGTAGAACTGGAACATGTTGCCCACGTCCTCGGCACCGGGGAAATCGAAACTCCGATAGACGTCGGCCGGGACGTCGGTATACCCGATGTCCTGCCCCAGGGTCTTGGAGAGAGCGTCCGCCAGTTCTTTTCCGGTGTGGTGCCCGCCGGCGATCCCGATCGTCTTGCCGATGAACTCGTCGCCACGCCGGAAAACGCCGTAGGCACATTTCCCGATGTCCTCGACCGCAATGGCAGAGAGCGCTGCGTCCCCCATGGGAAAGACCAGCGCCAGCTTCCCGTCCGGCCCCCGCTGCGGGCCCGAGCCGAAGAAGATGAAGTTCTCCCAGTAGAAGACCGTGTGAAGGAAGGTCGTGGGCACTCCCGCCTCGGTGAAGTAGGCGTTGGCTTCGCCCTTCGAGTCGAAGTGGGGCACCTTGTACTTCCCCTGCAGCGTCGGCATGCGGTCGTCGTCCAGGGACATCCAGTTGCGGGTGTCCTCGAGCGTGGACCAGATGACGTGCTTCACGCCGGCCGCTTTCGCCGCCTGGGCCAGGTTCCGGGCCTGGGCCTGTTCCTTCTCCGGCGAGAAATGCTCCCAGAAGTTGGTGACGCAATAGGCGCCGTAGGCCCCGGCAAACGCCTGTGTGAGGCTCACTACGTCGTCCAGGTCGGCGGCGACCACTTCGGCGCCCGCGGCGGCCAGCGCCAGTGCTTTCTCCGACGACGGGTCACGGGTCAGCGCACGGGCGCTGAAGCCACCATCAGGGTCGTTGAGGATGGCGCGTACCAGCCCGCCGCCCTGGGCGCCGGTCGCTCCCACGACCGCGATGATCTTACTCATGAGGTGCTCCTATCGTTGATGAGGCTCGAGAATACACGCGGCCTCGTTTGATAACGATTTCGATCAGCTCCGTGTTCCTGATGTTGACCGTCGGGTCGGCCTCGAGCACCACCAGGTCTGCCAGCTTGCCCCGCTCCACGGTGCCGCGCGACTCGAGGACGTTGGCGGCCATGGCCCCTATCCGGGTCGCGGCGTCCAGCGCCCGTATCGGAGACAGGCTGCCGTGCTCCACCAGCAACTGCATCTCCCGATGGATGTTCGGGAGCGTGACCAGGTCGCCGTCCGCACCGGCCAGGGAGTCGGTGCCGGCGCTGATCGTCACGCCCGCCTGGTCGGCGAGACGCACCAGTTCCCCAGACACACCCAGGACCGCCGGTCGGTCCTGGTAGACGAACAGGGTGGGCTCGAAGATGGTGCCGCGGTCCGCCATGGCGGCCAGGACGCGTTCGATCGCGGGGTCGTCCAAGTCTGCCGCCGCACCGGAATCGCCATTCATCAGGGCGCGGGCCCGTCGCGGCCCAAGGGCGAAGGCCAGGAGCGGCGCATGCGACACCACGTCGGCGCCGGACTCGACGACCTCGATCGGTTGCGCCGGTCTGACCGTGAGGTGGGACCAGACCGGGAGCCCCTGCCGGTGGGCCTCGGCGACGGTCCGGTCCAGGAGTGGAGCATCGAGACCGAAGTAGACCTTGATGGCCGAGGCGCCCGTGCCCCGGGCCTCGGCGACGGCCTGTCGCAGGTCGGTGCTGTCGGTGATGCCGCGCATCCACGGCAGGGCCCCGGCGGTCGCCCCCGCAGAGGCGGCCCCGGCGCGTGGGTCCTCGAAGAAGGCCGGGCTGGCGAACAACGCCACGTACTGGATGTCGGGACTCACGATGTCGCTCACCAGTGCGTCCCGGGCCAGCGATGCCAGCGCCCGGACGTCGCCCGCCATGTCCCGCACCGTGGTGACACCGCCCAGCAAGGCGTTGCACAGGCGGCGCTCGGTGCGAACGCGTGTGTCCTCACCGGCCGGGTCTGTGGCCACGTGGGCGTGACTGTCGATCAATCCCGGGATCACATAGCGGCCTTCCAGGTCGATCGGCATCGTCGTCGCGATCATCATCTTCGAACCGGTCGGGAAGACGTCGACGATGTGCTCACCGGTGATCAGGATGGTCATCCCCGGTTGCGGCGGCGCCCCGGTGCCGTCGATCAGCGTGGCGTTGACCAGCGCCGTCGGTGTCGTGGAATCGAACGCCGCCGGGCGGCAGGCCTCTGCGGTGGTCGTGCCGGTTTCCTGGGCCCCGATCTGCGTGGCGCCGACGGCCAGCACGGCGAGGAGTAACACGGTTCTGCTTGTTGGCAGTGGCACGGTCATTCCTTGGTACTCACGGTGAGTGGCAGGAGAAGGTACGCGAGGCTCGAGGAGGGCACAATCCGGGCGGTGTGTGGCTGCAGGGGACAGCTGCTTCGGGCGACCTACAGCTGTTTCTGGTGATGTCGGGTGTGGAGTTCCATGAACCGGGCGTAGTCGGCCACGGAGACGGTGCCGAAGGCCCCGTGCTCCACCGCCCGGCCGCTCGCCTCGCGGTTTCGGCACGCGTCGTCGAAAGACTTCCAGGCGGCTTCCAACCGGGCGCGGGCTTCCGAGGCCGCGGCTGGCCCCGAGGGAGGATCGAGTCCCTTCATGGTCCGGGCGTCGGGGAAGGCGTTCTTTCTGAGGATACGATTGAAGAAGAGGCCCCGCAGCAGCGGGCGCAGGAGAGAGGGCAGGGTGGGGAAGACCGAGGGCTCGCCGGCCACGATCTTGGCGCCCTCTTCGAACGTCAGGGCCACGTGCTCGGTGACCTGGCTGGGAGACCACTTCTTCGGCGCCCGGGGTGTGGTCCAGGTGGAGGCGGCTTGCTCCGCCGCCGCGATGAAGTCTTCGAGCGCGGCACGATTGTCATCGAGTACGGTCGTCAGATCCGGCATGACACCCTCCGTCATTCCTGGGAGTCTTGGGCTCAGAGGTAGCGCGCGACGGCCATGAGCGCTGTGGCCAGCGCCAGGAGGACCGCCACCACCCGTCCGGCCCTGACGCTCCGACCCCGGAGCGCCTGGACCTGCGCCATCCGTGCGGCGCGTTCCGGCCCGTCCGGCATCTCCGCCGCGTCTCTCGCCAGGGCACCCGCCTGCAGGGTCGCCGGGCGCATCACCCCGACGCCGATGATGAACGCGAGGGTGGCGCTGAGGCCACCGATGCCCAGGGACGAGCCCATGGGAGTGGTCATCCATCCCCAGCGGAACCCGGCCGACATGCGCCAGTAGAGCCACAGGCCCGAGAGCAGCGTGGCCAGCGCGACCAGCGGCATGACGTCGAGGAAGCGCCGGCGCTGAATGGCGGCCATCACCCTGGCGCCCTCGGGGCCCGCCTCACGGACGGCCGGGACCAGGAACAACGCGACGAAGATGAGCGTCCCGGCCCAGAACACTCCCAGCACGACGTGCACCACCCGCATGGTGACGATGACCCAGTCCATGATCCCTCCGCTGTGATGCCTCTGCTTCTGGGTGGGCTGCTCGGGCGGCGTCCTCGCAGGGTGACGCCTTGGCCGTTCCGCATGTCGATGGCCGCTATTCCGGGTGCCGGGGACCATCCGTCCCGAACGCGCGGGCGAGCATCTCCAGGCTGTCGACGAGGCGGGGCCCGGGGCGGTTGAAGTACTGTGACCCATCGGCGATATGGACCCGGCCCTCCCGCACTGCCGCCAGGTCGTTCCACCCGGCCACCGTCGCGAGTCGTTCGACGTCGATCAAGGTACGTTCGACGTCGAACCCGCAACAGGCGATGAACACCACGTCGGGTTCCGTGGCAACGACCGCCTCCCAGGACACCGTGCGGCTGGGCTCACCCTCCTTCCCCAGCGGGTCGATGCCGCCGGCCAACCGGATCAGTTCGGGGTTCCAGTGGCCGGCGCAGAACGGCGGCTCCAGCCATTCGAGGAATGCCACGCGCGGATGCCAGGAGCGGCGGGCCGCTTCGGCGGTCACGGCCTCGACCCGAAGACGCAGAGGCTCGATGGCCGGGCCGGCTCGCTCCGGCACTCCGGCGGCTTCGGCGACCTGTCCGACGGCGTCGAACACCTGGTCCAGCGTCGTGGGTTCCAGGTTGACCACGTGGGGCGGCCCCGGCAAGCGGCACACGGCCTCCTGCACGTCATCGAGTGGGACGGCGCACACCTCGCACAACGCCTGAGTGATGATCAGGTCCGGGCGCAGGGCCTGGAGGCCTTCGATGTCCAGCGTGTAGATGGACTGCTCATGCTGCACGCGCTCCCGCACCAGGCGGTCGATGTCTCCGGAGGCGGCACCATTGGGGATCGCCGAGCGTGTGACCGGCGGCAGCCCAGCCACTGACGGTGGGAAGTCGCACTCGTGCGTGACGCCCACCAACCGGTCCTCGAGCCCGAGCAGGCACACCATCTCGGTGGCGCTGGGAAGCAGGGAGACGATCCTCACGAGGCTTCTCCGTCGCGGCGTGGGGATGCTGCACCCGTGCGCGTACACCGGAAGACGTACCGGCCGGCGAGCAACATGCTCATCGTTTCGACCATTGCCGTGTGGACGATGTCATCGTCGGATTGCTCCAGCGACCTGGGGAACCGAATGACGTGTGCCGACGTTCACCACAGTCGCGCCGACGGGTGGTACCATCGAGGCGCCGGGGGCTCGAAACCCCCACTCCCCTCGAGCGTAAGGTGTCTGGTGCCTCGAGCAAGGCTACGCCGGCGTCGACGCGCTGGCAAATCTCCTGGATGGACCTGTTCTCACTCTGGAAGACGGGTGGACTGATGAGACGAATCGTCCTGATGGTGGTGGCGGCCGCGTGCACCGCTCCGGTGGCGCTGGGTGCCGCCGCAGAGGCGCAGCAATGGACCTGGCCCGAGACGCCAGAAAACCTCCAGGTCCTTCCCAAGGACTGGCCGGGCCGGCGCCTGGCCCCGGTGATGCGCGGATTCACTCGGGCGCTCGGTGTGCGCTGTTCCCACTGCCACGTGGGTGAGGAGGGCCAGCCCCTCAGCACGTACGACTTTGCCTCCGACGACAACCCCAAGAAGGACGTTGCCCGTACCATGCTGCGCATGCTGGGCGTGATCAACGATTCACTGCGGACGTTCGAGACCAGCGGTCCGCAACGGGTCAACATGTGGTGCCACACCTGCCACCGCAGCCGGCCACGCCCCACGACGCTCGACGAGGAGATTCGTGACGCCTTCGCGGCCGGGGGCACCGAGGCGGCGCTGGCACACTACTGGGAGTTGCGGGAGAGGTATTACGGCGCCGGGACGTTGGACTTCCGGGAGGGGCCGCTCAATCAGGTCGGCTATGAATTACTGGGCAAGGGCGAGATCGACGGCGCCATCGCCATGTTCGCGCTGAACGTGGAACTGTTCCCCGAGTCGGCCAACGTGTACGACAGCCTGGCCGAAGGCTACATGACGAAGGGAGAGCTGGATCTGGCGCGGACCTACTACCGGAAGTCGCTGGAACTCAACCCGCAGAATCAGAACGCCCGCCGGATGTTGCAGGAGATGGAAGGGCAGTAATCCCCGGCCGGGTCAGTCCCCCGGGCTCAGCGCGGCGACGGTGTACTGCCCCACGTGCATCGTCGCCGTTCCGTTGGCCACCAGTTCCTGCACGCGAAGAGCCGACGGTTCCTCCTGCCACCGGGCATCCTCGATGCAGGCCTGGTACTCCGCTTCCGTGCGCCATTGCAGGTACTGCACCAGCCGGGTCCGGTCGCGGCTCAGATGGAGTGCGCCGCCCAGGTAGCCCGGATAGTCGTGGAAGCGCTCCAGGCCGAGTCGGGCGTGCGCCTCGACCACGCTCAGGGCCTCGGCTGGCGCGTCGACCGTGACGATCACGGTGCAGCGGTCCGGCGCCAGGGACACGTTCACGGCGTCAGCCGCACCAGCCCCCTGGCGGTGCCGACCCAGATCTCTCCTCCGGGGCCTTCGGCCACGTCGAACACTTCCGCGCCGCGTTGCCGGGCGGGAAGCTCGACCGGGTGCCAGGCCGCGCCATCGAAGCGGAACAGACCGTCCGCTGCGGAGCCGGCCCACAGCGCGCCGTCCGAGGCCACCAGGCTCGGGTAGACCGTCTTCCCTTCCAGGAAATGGCGCCAGGCAGACCCGTCCCAGTGATAGACGCCGTCGGAGGTCCCGAACCACGGGGTGCCGTCGGGACCCGCCAGCGCCGCGCGGATGTTGAGCTCGGGAAACAGCACCTCGATCTCCTCGCCGGACACCCGGGCCAGGCCGGTGCGGCACGCCAGCCAGGCGACGCCGTCACGGTCCACCACCACGGCGTGCACCACCCGATGGGGTAGCCCGTCAGCCTCGGTGTAGATACTCCAGCGGCCATCCACCAGCCGGGCCGCTCCGCCCACAGCGCCCAGCCAGATGGCCCCGCCCTCCGGTTCCTCATAGACCGAGAATACCACCCGCGGCGTGAGGCCGCCGAAGGAACTGAGTGCCTCCCAGCCGGCACCGGCGCGCACCGCGATGCCGCCGAAGCCGGCCACCCAGAGGCGGCCCTGCGTGTCCTCCATGACGTCGGCGACCCCGTCCGACATGAGTCCCTGGGCCTGGGTGGTCCACGTCAGCGTGCCGTCGGGGTCCAAGCGGCCCAGAGCTCGGTCGCGCACGCCCATCCATAACGTGCCATCGCGGCCGACCTCGAGGGTCCGGACCTCGAGCGTGTCGAGCCCCGCCGGGACCGGTGTCGCGGCCCATCCTTGAAGGGCCAATGCCAGGAGTGTACCTGCCGGACTCATCGCGTCACTCGACGGTGAACTCCACTAGCATGCCCTTGCCCGCCGGGTTGGTCACCTCGGCCACCCAGGCGTAGCGGCCCGGCTCCAGATCCAGATGCAGGTACCCTGTTCGGCCGGCCGGCATGTCGTGCAGACCGCCCACCCAATGAACCGGCGACGGGGTCTCGAGTCCGCCTGGGCGTGACCAGTCCATCCAGGCGGCCAGCGCCTCGAGGTCACTGTCCTCGGACAGTCGGGCCACATGGATGTCGTGGCCCAGGAAGTTCTCGTGCACGGTCTGGTCTTCGAAGTACACCCGCACGACGTTCCTGCCGGAGGTGGGCATACCCTCGATGGTGAAGCCGGAGGTGCTCGAGATGGCGATCGACACGTCTGCCTCGGGCTCGGCGCCGTCCGACGGGTCCCCGGCCACGGTGAACTCGAACAGCATGCCGTAGGTGTCCGGCTCTGGGTTGTAGGCGTGGAAGATGCCGTCGGTCTTGACGTAGCACTCGAACAGGTAGGTGCCCGGCTCGAGCCAGAGAGTGACCTCGCTGGTGGCGCCGGCCGCGGTCAGGCCCGGACCTCCGAGGTAGACGATCTCCGGGACCCAGGCGGGGAAGGTGGCGAACACCGCGCCCGCCGCCTGGCCGTCGCCGGCATTCAGGTGGTCCATGCCTTCCTGGAAGATGGGCGCCAGGACTTCCTGATGGTCGGAGATGCCTCGGCCCTCGGGGAAGCGCTCCAGCAGGGCGAAGTGTGCCATGCCGGACTCGTTGCGGAACCGCACCGTGGTCCAGCCCGGCGCCACGACTTCGGGCCCGCTCAGGGTTAGTCCCTGGGCCAGGATCTCGATCACGGGAGGTGTGGCGGCCGCGTCGCCGTCTCCGTCGTCGGTCGTGGCACACCCAGCGGCCAGCGTGAGGACGAGGGTGCCGATGAGGATACGCTTGGGCATGGATGCTCCTGGGTGGTGGCCGCGGAACGTTACGGCGAGCCGGGAGATGTGTCCAGCGGTGGCGGGGCCCCTTCGAGGAAGGCCTTGAGGACCACGGCGCTGTTGCGAGCGGTATCACGTGCGGCGAACACGAACGTGACCGGTCCTGACGCGATGCGGGCCTTGAGGGATTCGAGCTCTTCGGCGGCATCCTCCAGTTCGGCTAGGTAGCGCTCCACGAACTCGTCCCACTTGTCGTGATCGTGACCGAACCAGCGCCGCAGCTCCGGTGACGGGGCCACGTCCTTGGCCCAGTGGTCGATGGCCGCCTGCGCCTTGGATACCCCACGGGGCCACAGTCGTTCGACCAGGATGCGGGCGCCGTCGATGGGGTCGGGCGGGAGGTAGATCCGCTTCAGCGTGATGGTCACATCAGAGCCAGCGCCTGACCCGGCGGCGATAGGCGCGGTACGCGTCGCCGAACTTGTCTTCCAGATACCGTTCTTCCGGCTTGATGGCCCACTGGTACAGCACCCACACCACCACCGGCACGAGCAACGCGATCCAGGGGTTCCACAACAGGACCGCAAAGCCGAGGCACGCGATGACCAACTGCAGGTACATGGGGTTGCGGGTGAAGCGGTAAGGCCCACTCTCCAGAATGGACGGAGTCGGCTTCCAGGGATTCTCGCTCTGGCCCGAACGGCGCATCAGCCGGACGGCGGGGAACCCGAGACCCGCGATGGCGGCGACGACGATGCCGGCCCCGAGGACGTAATGCCACGGCGCCGGCGGGGAGAGCCCCACATCGATCGGCTGCTGTCCCTGCAACCAGGCGCCGGCCAGCACGGCGAGCAGCGGGACGGCGGGTGGAAGCACCCTGACCGCCGCCCGGTCCCGAGGCGGTATGGCAGGATCAGCCACGTCTGACGGTCATCTCGTGTCCCCGGCCGCAGGAGCGCCGTTGGCCAGGGAGTAGGTGTAGACCACGGCCTGCTCCTCCTGGCCGCCGGATGCGAGGTACAGGGCCCGAGCCGGTTCGTTGTCGATCTCGGTGGCCACCCATACCTCCTCGCATCCCAGCGTCCGGGCATGCTCGAGCAGGGCGTCGAGGAGTCGGCGTCCAATGCCGCGGCGCCGGTGCGAGGTAGCCACGCCCATCTCGTTGATCCAGAGTTGGACCGGTTTGTCCGGGTGGATGTAGTCGAGCGCGCTGGCCATGCCGATCACCAGGTCGCCGTCCATGGCGACGACCAGATGGTGACGCGGGTCCGCCAGGAAGTGGGCCACCAGCGGCGCCTGCACCTCATGGTCGAACACGTCGGGGTCGACCCGCTCCAACAGGTGTGCATCCCCCTCCCGCAGCAAGCGAATCTCGATCGACATGGGTGCCCCGGGTGTGAGGGTGCCAGACGGGCCAACGTCCTAGGGTAGGGGAGCCGGTGCGGGGGAGCAAGGCAGCGGGAACCGGGAGGCGTCACTTGGAGTTGTGTACCAAACGCATATATTCGAGGCGTGGTGAGTCCCTCATCCCGTATCGGAGGTGGTCCGTGAGTGCCGCTCCCAACCCCGACTCGTTTCTCCCGCTGAAGCCGGTCGTCCTCCACATCCTCCTGGTCCTGTCCGAAGGGCGGGCGCACGGATACGAGATCATGCAGACCGTATCGGAGCGCACCGAGGGGGCGGTGGAGATCTCCACCGCGGTCCTGTACCGCACGCTCAGCAGGCTCCTGAAGCAGGGGCTCGTGGCCGAAACCCAAGAGCGTCCTGACCCGGCCGAAGACGACAGCCGGCGCCGCTACTACCGGGTCACCGCCCTGGGAAGCGCGGTGGTGACGTCGGAACTGGCCCGCCTTCGGTCACTGCTCAAGTCACGCTCCGTGGCGGATCTGCTGCGGACGGCGGACCGGGCCTGACGCGTGCACCGTCCCGGCGCGTCCCTCCGTTGGTTCCGGCTGTTGCTGAACCTGTACCCGGCTCCGTTCCGCCGGGACTTCGGCGCCGAAATGGAGGCGGTGTTCCTGGAGGAGGCACGCAGCCGCGGAGGCAAGGCTCTGCGGCACCGGGCGGCGTTCTGGCTCCGGACTACGATGGAGACCATCGGATGCGCCGCCGAGGAGCATCTGGCTGGCGTGACGGGAGGATCCCTCGGCATGTGGAGCCGCCACGCCCACCACGGGCTGCGGCGGCTCGTTGCGGCTGCCGCCCGGCGGCCTGTGCGGACCCTGGCCCTGGCCGGCATGGCCGCCGCGGTGACCGCCTTTGCCATGGTCGCGGGCGCCGTGGGACGGGCAGGGCTTCCGGCCACCGGCCTGGTGGCGGGGGAGCGTCTGGTCGGTCTGGAAACGGCATTCCCCGACCTCGAGTACGAGAGCTTCCCGGTCTCGCCCTTCGAGTTCGTCGCCATCCGCGACGAAGCATCTTCCTACCAGACTCTGGGGGCCTGGGCGGTCGGTTGGCGCAACGTGACCGCCGGAAGGTTGCCGACGCGACAGCGCGTGGTCTGGGGCACTGCCGGTTTCTTCGAGACGCTTGGGTTGGCCCGCCCGGTCCTCTCGGGT
>JBDHIK010000207.1:0-3503 GCA_039587475.1 Gemmatimonadota bacterium
TGGCAGGAACCGCACTCCATCCCCGTTTTTCCGGCAACGGGGCCGACCTCGATATTCGGCCCGGTGTCGTTGTAAAGACGGATTCCTGAGGTCGTGGGATCGGCGATGAACTCGGTCAGAACCACGCCGTCCCCTGTGGCCGAAGTGTTGTACGTGTTCACTGCCTGGTTGTACGGATACGGCATCGCAACCGGGTGGTTACCCTCGGCGGAACCGCCTGCATTGCCACCGACGGTATTGGCTGCGATCTCAGCTGCGTCCGCCCCGAGGACAGGAGCAACGGTCCAGTCGCCTTGCACAGGGTCTCGGCCATTCCACCAGCCGATGTCGCCGATGGCGACGGTGCCGTCATGGCAGCTCAGGCACTTCGAAGTGGAGCCCTTGTACGTGTTCGCCACCACGTCGATGTAATCGGTGCCGCCCGTGGTGGAAGGGGTGGTCCAGTCAAAGGTCGCCGAGCTCAGATCGTGGTTCCAGATCAGCAGCTGCGCCGACGCTTTATGCGGGGTGTGACAGAACGTGCACATTCCCGTGACGTTGGTGTCGGTCCCGCCATCGTCGAGGCCAGAGAAGTCATGGGACGTGCTCGCAAGGCCCGTGGTCGGGTCTCCCGCTGCGCCCCACAGCGCGACGGGGAACAGCAACATCACGGTGAATACAAGTAGCTTGTGGGTCTTCTTCATTTTGTCTAACCTCCTCCGTTACTGGTAACAAGTTTGGAAAGCAGGTCGTTCACGGCTTCTGGAACTGGAGCACCTCCCTCTGCGGACGAGTCCCTGAAGCTATCGCCCGCCTTCGTATTGACGAGTTGATAGATGTTGACGCGATGATTGATGAAGTCCGCCACGTAAATCCGGTTCTGCCGGTCGATGGTCAGGGCCGTCGGGTTTTTCATCATCCCGGGCAATGGCCCGAAGCCACCGAAGAACAGCATGATCTCGCCTCGCTGGTTGAAGATCTGGACATTCGACCAGCCTGAGTCGGCGACGTAGATGTTGCCAAAGCTGTCCAGCGCCACGCCCTTGGGCTTGTCGAACATGCCCCAGCCGTTGCCCCGCTCGCCAATGGTTTTTACGTAATTGCCTTCAGGGTCAAAGACCTGAACCCGCGAGTTGAGCGAGTCGGCGACGTAGAGGTTTCCGTCGCCGTCCAGTGCCACGTATGTCGGGTACAGGAATTTCCCTTCTGCCCCGCCCTTGCCCTCGCCGATGGCGCCGGTCAACTCGCCTTCCAGGTTGAAGATCTTCACCGAGTGGTCCTCGGAGGTCCGGCTCCCGGTGTCGCACACATAGAGACGTCCACGTTCGCGGTCGAGGGCGATCCCCGTGGGCCGTTCGATACTGGGGTGGGTCAAAAATCGAAGGAAGTTATGGTCCCGGTCATAGACGCTGACACCTTTCTTCCCCTGCTCGACGATGTAGAGGCGGTCCTCGGCATCGAGAACGAGGCCGAGCGGCCGATTCAGCCCCTCGATCTCGGAAAACACATCGTTCTCGAAGTCAAACAGGGAGACGGCCGAACGGATCTGGCTCGATACATACACGCGCTGGCCGTCGTCGGATACCGCGATGCCCATGGGCTCGGCGATGCGGCGCGCCGGCGGGGCGCCCCCTGCCAGCAGGTCGATGACCTTCTGCGAGAAGGTCGTGTCCTGGTGCAGGTCGTCCTCGCCCACGATGGAGCGGACGAACTGGATGCGCTCCTGCTGGGGCGGAGGCGGCCAGACGGGAAGGTCGGGAGTCGTCTTGGGGGCCTGCTTGCCTGCGCAGGCGGAAAGGAGGAGGCCGGCCAGCACAACGGCTGCCAGCCGGGTGACGCCGTGGACCTGCTTGGATCTCGTTGCTATCAAAACACACTCCCTCTGCGGGGCAGTGGGAGGAGTAACCGCCTTAGCGTTCAACCAAGCAAGCCGGATGCCAGAGTTGAGTGAGAGTTATGGCGCAGAATGGAGAGCAGCGCCGGGGTGGGCGCGATTTACCCCTGACTTCTCTGAACAGAGCTCAGCTGCCCATTGCTAACGCGATGGCGGTAAATTGCTATGAAACACCCTGACAGACAATCGATAGTCGCTTTATGTTAACTACTGGGTGATCTCGACCTGCGCCTGGAAGCACTGATGTGCGAGAAACGGCACTCGCGGGTGATTTGACTGCGCGGTCAGAGTCAAAAGCCCCAGGAGGAGACTCTCGGGTGACCGGCCGTGCCACCGCGGCCGGCGGTCGTTCAGAGGAGAAGTTCCCAGTTCAGCTCGGCAAGGCTAGCCCGGCGCAGTCGCTCACGGAAGGAGAGATCCAGGAGGTCGATGGGATTGAAGTCGTCGGTGATGACGAACGCCTTGGCGCCGGCGGGAAGCTCGTAGGTACGGGTCAGGGCCGGCCCCGCCTTGGCGGCCATCGGGTGGATGGGAACCTCACCCAATCCCTTCAGGTCCGGCTCTCTCTCCGGACCGTCATACGCGAAGAGCAGGATGTTCGCGCACCCATCGCTGAAGTCCGGATGGTCGATGGGATGGATCCTCACGTGGTCGAACACACGCTCCAGGGTGCGCACCACGGAGGGCACCACCACTTGCTCGCCCCCCAGGCAACCGATGAGGTTGACCATCAGAACGCCGCCCGACGTCATTCGCTCCCGGACCAGCTGAAAGGCCTCGAAGCTGAGCACGTGACCAGGAGTCGACTCCCCGGAGAAGACGTCCAGCAGGATGTAGTCATACTGCTGCGCTGTGCGCTGCAGGAAGTAGCGTGCATCCTCGATGAACACGCCGCCGGAGACGGACAAACCGAACCAGTCCGTCGCCGCCTGCACCACATGCGGGTCGATATCCACGACGTCGATGGCCACGCCCTGCTTCTCGAACCACAGCGGCATGATGCCCGCGCCCAGCCCCACGACCAGCCCGCGCGTGCCCCCGGGCGCCAGAGCGCGTGACAGGTACTGGGCGACGTAGACGAACGGGTAAACCGACAACCCGTTGTTCATATCGACCCCACCCTGGATGTAGCCGTCGATCATCAGCTCCCGCGTATGCATGGTACCGCCGGTGTAATCCACCACCTGGACGGCTCCGTAGAAGCTGTCCTTGTAGTGCTTTTCCGTCACCACCGTGCCGCTGGCGCGCACCACCTGCACCAGCGCACGCTCGTGGCCCGGGAACATGAGAAGCGGAAGAAGGACAAGCGCAATCCAGCGCCGCCGGTAGAACACGAAGGAGGCCAGGGCCAGGAGGATCAGCGTGACACCCACGAGCCAGAAGATCTTGCTGATCCCGAGCCAGGCGATGAGCACGAAACCCGTGGCCACCGTGCCCAGGAAACTGCCCACCGTCGAGACGGCATAGAGCGCCCCCACCGTCCGGCCCAGCCGGCCGAGGTCCCGGGTGGCCAGCTTCACGATAAACGGCGAAACGCAACCCAGGAGCACCAGCGTCGGACCGAACAGGATCGACGAGCTCACCAGCGCCCCCACTCGCAATCCCAGCGGTTGACACGCCGTCAGCACCG
>JBDHIK010000208.1:0-3502 GCA_039587475.1 Gemmatimonadota bacterium
GCCGTCCTGCCGTCCGAATCCCGGCCCGAGGTGACGACCCGGTTTCGCGCCAACGTGTTCTGGCTGGGACGCGACCCTCTCGTCCGGGACCGAGAGTACGTCCTGAAGCTGGGGACGTCCCGGACCACCGCCCGGGTCGAAGTCGTTCACCGGGTCATCGATGCGTCAAATCTTGCGGTGGATGATGCGGCCGCGGCGGTGGCCCGGCATGCGGTCGCGGAAGTCACGCTGAAACTGAGTCGCGCCATTGCCTTCGACCTGCAGGAGATGGTCCCGGAGACCAGTCGCTTCGTGATCGTGGACGGCTACGAGATTCGTGGCGGGGGAGTCGTCCTCGAGGCGCTGCATGATGAGCAGGCGTGGGTCCGGGAACGGGTGCTGCTCCGGAACGCCAAATGGGAGCCGAGCGCCATTCCGCCTGAGCAGCGAACCCGGCGTTTCCACCAGAAGGCCTCTCTGGTCCTCATCACGGGCGCCCCGGACGTGGACCGGAAATCCCTCGGCAAGGCGGTAGAGACGGCGCTATTCCAGGAAGGCAGGCTGGTGTACTACCTCGGCATCGGGAGTGTCCTCTACGGGGTCGATGCCGACATCGACCGTTCTCCGGAGAACCGTCAGGAACACATTCGCCGCCTGGCCGAGGTGGCCAACATCATGCTCGACGCCGGGTTCATCCTGGTCGTTACGGCGCAGGCCCTGACGAGTGAGGAGCTCGCCCTCATCGGCACTGCTGTCGATCCGGACCGGATCGATGTGGTCTGGGTGGGAGATCACGGCGGTACCGACATCCCGGTCGACGTGATCATTCATGACGGAGCCGCGGATGACGATGCCGTCCGAGCGGTCTGCGGCCGCCTGGCGGCGCGGGGAGTGCTGGCCCGGGAAACGACTGCCGACCAGGCACGGGTCATCTGGTTGACTGGCCTGTCAGGCTCCGGAAAGAGCACCATTGCGTCGTGGGTCGCGGACGAACTTCGGCGCCATGGGCGCAAGGTCGAGCAACTCGATGGGGACACCATTCGCGACATCTTCCCGGCGACCGGGTTCAGTCGATCCGCGCGGGATGATCACATCAGACGGGTCGGCTACCTGGCAAGCCGCCTCGAGCACAACGGTGTCACCGTGATCGCCTCGCTGGTGTCACCCTATGAGGAGTCCCGGGCCTTCGTCCGGGGTCTGTGTGACCGATTCCTCGAGGTGCATGTTGCCACGCCGCTGGCGGAATGTGAGCGCCGGGACGTCAAAGGTCTGTACGCCAAGGCGCGAAGAGGGGAGATCACCGGGTTCACCGGCATCGACGACCCGTATGAGGAGCCGTCGTCACCGGAGTTGATCCTCGACACGACGGCACTGTCCGTCGAAGAGGCGGGCCGGAGGGTCCTGGACCTGCTGCTCGGGAGTGAAGTGCCGTGACTCCTCTCCAGGAACTCGAGTCTCGCAGCATCCATATCCTGCGTGAAGCGTACCGCGCCTTCGACCGGCTCTGCATGTTGTGGTCCGTCGGCAAGGACAGCACCGTGCTGTTGTGGCTGGCCCGGAAGGCATTCTTCGGTCACGTGCCCCTTCCACTGGTGCACATCGACACCTCCTACAAGATCCCGGAGATGATCGCCTACCGTGACCGCCTCGCATTGGAATGGCGGCTCAACATGGTGGTCGGCCGGAACCAGGAAGCGCTCGATGGCGGCCGAACCTATCCCGAGGGCGCGGTGGATCGCCTCACCTGTTGCCGGCTGCTCAAGACCGAGGCGCTCAGCAACACGTTGAGCGGAGCTTGGCCCCGGTACCGATTGAATCACGCCACCGGCCAATACGACCTGGACAAGGATACCGAGCCGTATACCGGGGTGATCGTGGGCGCGCGGGCCGACGAGGAAGGCAGCCGTTCCAAGGAGCGGTACTTTTCGCCGCGCAGCGTCGAGAATGATTGGGATGTGGCGGACCAGCCGCCGGAATTCTGGAGCCAGTTCAAGACGGAGTTTGCCCCGGGAACCCACGTCCGGATCCATCCGCTCCTCGACTGGACCGAGCTGAACATCTGGGAGTACATCGAGCAAGAGGACATCCCGACGGTATCCCTGTACTACGATCAGGGGGAAGGGCGACGCTACCGGTCACTGGGCTGTGGCCCATGTACGCGCCCGGTCGAGTCCTCGGCGAGTTGCCCCACCGAGATCATCGAGGAACTCCGCCACGGCAAGTTCAGCACCATCGCCGAGCGGTCCGGCCGGGCCCAGGATGAGGAGGATGGCGGCGGCCTCGAAACGCTACGGCGAGACGGGTACATGTGACACGGGTGGGGGAGGAGCATGGCGCCTCGCGTGCTCGACTCGAGTACTGGGAACGAAAACGGGGCGGCCCCATGGGGCCGCCCTGCTTTCGTTGGGGGAGGGGACCGCTACCGACTGCCGGTCACCATGGCCCCCGCCAACTCGTCCGCCAGCATGTCGGCGTCGTAGATCTTGCGCAACGCCTCCATGATACCGGCTGAGTGGACGCTGACCGATCGCGATATTTCATCGGTGAAGATGAACCGGTTGGGCAGCATCTCGATGTTGCCGTCGAAGATCAGCCCCACCACTTCAGCGTCGCGGTTGATCACCGGGCTTCCCGAATTGCCGCCGATGATGTCGTTGGTCGAGACGAAGTTGAGCGGCGTCTCGAGATCCAGCGCCTCGCGCCGTTCGATCCAGCGATCCGGCAGCTGCCATGGCGGCTCGTGGCCGAACGCGGCGGCACGGGCGTACAGGCCGTAGAAATTCGTCACCGGGGGCGCCACGGTCCCGTTCATGGGATAACGCTGCACCACACCGTCACTGATGCGCAGGGTGAACGTCGCGTCGGGGGGCAGGGACGTCCCGTACGCGTGGAAGATGGCCTGGCCCACGAGTTCGGCGTTGGTCGCGATGATGGCATTCAACTCGGCGGCCCGGCTGGCTACCGCGCTGGCCATCGGGTCGACGGTCCGGGCCGCCCGCACCAGCGGATCGTCCGACGCCATCACGGCCTCGGTGCCGCCTTCGAACAGCAGGGAACGGTACTCGGGGTCGGTCAGGCGGGTGCCGTCCACCAGGGCCTCGGCGGCGACCTCGGGGCTCCGGCCCTGGAGCAGGGCGTCGAGCCAGGGATCACCCTCCGGGAGGTCGGCGCGGGCGCGGGCCAACTGGGCCGCGAGCGTGCGCTTTTCCATGTCCAGGTCGATGGGCGCCTGATTCATGACGAATCCGGCGATCCGTTCCATGCCTTCGCCCTGGTACTGGCTGAAGCGCAGCGAATCCGGCAGGGCCCGTTGTTCCGGCAGCCGCACCAGGGCGCCGGCCATGGTGAACAGGGTGGAGCCGGCAAAGCGGTACTGGCGCACCTGAGGCGCCATGGCTCCCAGGGCGCCCTGCGCCTCGGCGATCTTGTCCCAGGCGCCACCATAGCGGGCATTGAGGTCCGGATCGGCCGCGATGCGACTCCTGAAGTCGCCCTCGAAGTCGGCCTTCCGGGCCATGATGCC
>JBDHIK010000209.1:0-3494 GCA_039587475.1 Gemmatimonadota bacterium
CAGCTTCATCGAGATCGCTACCACCGATACCCCACCGGCCCCCGTTCCCGTTACGGCCACCAGCAACAACGTGCTGGCCATGACCGGCGACGTGGCCGGCTTCGCGGGATTCATTCACGCCTTCGAGAACGCGGCAGTGGACACCTGGGTACCCCAGGATTGGAGTTCTTACGAGGGCCTGAGCCTCTGGATCTACGGGCAGAACACCGGCACTGGCATGTTCCTCGACGTCCTGGACAACCGCAACCCGGATTCGACCACGGACGATGCCGACCGTTTCACGGTCCCCTTTGTCGATGATTTCAGCGGCTGGAAGTTTTTCGAATTCCCGTTCGAAGACTTCACATTCAAGCCAATCGGAAACAATTCGCCCAACGACGGCTTCACCCTGACCCAGGTGCACGGCTGGGCCCTGGGCACGCTCAACTCGGGCGGACCAGTCACCTGGTATGTGGACAACGCCGGCCTCTACGGCACCGCCGAGATCCCCGAGCTGGCAGTCACGTTCTCCAGCAGCGGCTATGACATCGACGAGGGCGCGACCGGCGATATAGCCGTCAAGCTGAACCGGCCCATGAACAGCGAGGACCCGGCGCAGGTGTCGGTCGATTACTTCACCGAGCCCGGCACAGCCGTTCCCGACCGCGACTACACACCGACAGCCGGCACGCTGACCTTCGTCAACGGCGGCGCTACCGAGCTGAGTTTCCCGCTGGAGACGTTCGACAACAACAAGCGGGACGGGGACAAGAGCGTCCTGCTCGCCCTGGAAAACCCGGTGGACGTGGCGGCGGGTTTTTCCACGCGATCGACGGCAGCCGTTCTGGACAGCGATGCACTGGATCCGACCCTGGTGGACGATTTCGAGGAATTCCCCTACCTGTGGGATAGCAGCGGCAACGTCGGCCTGGGTGCCCTGGAGATTTCCGCGGGAGACCCGCTGGCGCTGCCCGGGCAGGGCGCGTTCGAGGGTGTATTGCTGGCCGAAGGTCCGCTCAACGTCGACGTGAACGTTTCCGGCAAGGCCTGCAAGCCCGGCAAGAGCGAGAAGAGCGAGAAGAGCGACAAGAGCAAGAAGAGCCAGAAGAGCCAGAAGAGCGACAAGAGCAAGAAGAGCAAGAAGAGCGGCAAGAGTGAAAAGTCCGACAAGAGCAAAATCACGGTCGAACTGCTCAGCACCGACAACTTCGACGCAACCACGGTCGATCACACCACCGTGACCCTCGGTGACGCCAGTGAAACCCACGTCGACAAGAAGACGGGGCTGGCCAAACGCCACGAGAAGGACGTGAACAAGGACGGAAGGACTGACCTGGTCTTCCACTTCCGCGCCGGCGAGGCGAACGTGAATTGCAGCGGGGATGTCGTGCCCTTCAACGGGCTGACCTTCGACGGCCAGGCCATTACGGCGGGCGGCTCCGGCGCCGCGTTCCACCAGGACTTCGCACTGGGAACCGACTGGTCGCAGGGCGAGGCGCTGACCTTCTGGTACTACGGCACCGGCAGCGGTTTGCCGGTGAACGTGCTGCTCAAGGACAACCGCGCGCCGGATCCCGGCCCCGCCGGCTGGGGACTGGTCTGGAGCGAGGAGTTCAACGAACCGGCCGGCACGCTTCCGAACCCGGCCAACTGGCGCTACGAGATCGGTGACGGCTCGGCCAATTTCATTCCCGGCTGGGGCAATGATGAGTCGCAGTACTACACAGACAGCCCCGACAACGCCGCCACCGACGGCCAGGGTAACCTCGTGATCACGCTGCGGGAGGCGGACGGCTCGCTGGAGTGCTATTACGGCACCTGCGAGTACACCTCCGCCCGCCTGATCTCGCAGCGCAAGGCGGAATTCGCCTACGGGCGCATCGAGTCGCGCATCCGGGTGCCGGATGGCCTGGCCGGCCTCTGGCCCGCCTTCTGGAGCCTGGGCACGGATATCGGCGAGGTCGGCTGGCCACAGACCGGCGAGATCGATTTCATGGAGTACGTCAGCCGGCTGCCGGACGAGATTTTCGGCACCATTCACGGCCCCGGCTACGCCGGTGGCCAGAGTTTCGGCAACGTCTACGATTTCGGCGAGCCGGTCGCCAACGACTACCACACCTTCACCGTGGAGTGGGAGCCGGATATCATCCGGTGGTACGTCGACGGCATCCTCTACCACACGGCGACACCGGGAGACGTGGGCCCGAACGAATGGGTGTTCAACGACCCGGTGTTCCTGCTGCTCAACATGGCCATCGGGGGCAACTTCGGCGGCACCATCGACCCCAACCTCCAGCTGCCGCAGTCGATGGCGGTTGACTACATCCGCGTCTACCAGGGCCCGGATACGGCCGAGCGCTTCGAGACCACGTTCGCGGATGACTTCGTCGGCTGGCAGCAGGTCTTCATTCCCTTTGCGGACTTCGCCCGCAGCGCCGGGCAGCCTGCCGGCGCGCCGGACGACGGGCTGGGCCTGGACGAGGTCTGGGGCTACGGCTTCGAGCTGCCGCAGGGCGGCTCCGCGCTGCTGGACCAGGTACAGGTGCAGCTGCCTCCGCCGCCGGTGGAGATCACCGTCACCACGTTCGACGACAGCGGCGCTGGCTCGCTGCGGCAGGCGCTCGCGGACATTGCCGCTGGCGGGACCATCATGTTCGACCCCGGTCTGGCCGGCGGCACGATCATGCTCACCTCGGGACAGCTGGTGGCCGACCGCAACGTGACCATCGACGCCTCCGGGGCGGCGGGTATCACCGTGAGCGGTGGCGGGAGTTCACGCGTGTTCGAAATCGCCGCCGGGGCGGCGGTGAGCATGAACGACCTCGCGGTGGCCGACGGTGCCGGTGCTCCCCAGGGCGGCGGCATTCTCAATTTCGGCACCCTCAGCCTCGAGCGGGTCGTGGTCAGGGACAATATGGAGGTGAGCGCCGGACCGGCGAGCTTCGATCTTGGCGGCGGCGGCATATACAACGGTGACGGGGCCACCCTGAACCTCAC
The DNA here is from genome assembly GCA_039587475.1 of Gemmatimonadota bacterium. Classification (GTDB taxonomy): domain Bacteria; phylum Gemmatimonadota; class Gemmatimonadetes; order Gemmatimonadales; family GWC2-71-9; genus N074bin45. Next base: position 2,977 of record JBDHIK010000209.1, read on the forward strand.
CGACAGTGTGGTGATCGGTAACGCGACCAACGCCCAGCCGGGAGGCGGCATCTACGGCTTCTTCAACAGCACGATCAATATCACGCGCAGCACGGTCAGCGGCAATATCGGTGCGGACGTGGCGGGCGGGCTGCGCTCGCTGGGTAACAGCACGGTGGTGAACAGCACTTTCAGCGGCAATGTATCGACCGCGTGGCACGGCGGTGGCATTTTCCACACGGACGGCCAGCTGGCGGTCACCAACTCGACCTTCGCCGAGAACGTGGCGCCCGGGGGCACGGCATCGGGCATTCTGGTCGCGACTTTCGGAGCGCCGGCGAACTTGACGTTGACCAACAGCGTCATGCAGGGCAATGGCGGTGCCTTTGCCTGTGCCATCGAGGGTGGCGGCGCCGCGACAATCACGTCCGGCGGCAACAATGTCATCAGCGACGGCAGCTGCAACCCGATAGGCTCCGACCAGGGCAATACCGATGCGCTGCTGGGACCACTGAGTGACAACGGCGGTCCGACCCTGA